>JAPLJM010000323.1 GCA_026388595.1 Deltaproteobacteria bacterium | reverse complement strand
CGCAGATGACGCTGATCATTTCCATCGCCCTGCTGGGTTTTTTCAATCCGGCCTCCCAGCCCTTGATGATCGCCCTGCTTGCGGGTAGCGTCGCTTTTATCAGCGCCAGCCCTGATATCGTTCTGGACGCCTATAGCACGGAATATCTCGCCCCTGAGGAACGGGGCGCCGGGGCCGGCGTCTGGATCATGGGGTACCGCATCGCCATCCTGACAAGCGGCGCTGTGGCCCTGATCCTTTCGGACCACCTGTCCTGGCAGACGGTCTATATCATCATGGGGGGCGTGATGACCAGACGGCCCGGCGCGATCGAGATCCTGCTGTTCGTGGTGCTTTACAAAATCGGCGACGTGGCCGCCTCCCAGATGACGACGCCTTACATTCTCAAGCATATCGGTTTTTCCCGGACGGAACTGGGGACGATCTTCAAGGGCTTCGGGATGGCCGCCGCCATTGCGGGATCGCTGATGGGAGGAGCCCTCATGACCCGCTGGAGCCTGAAACGGTCTCTGTTCATCTTCGGCGTCCTGCAGGGCATCTCGATTATGGTTTTTGTTCTGCTTGAATTCACGGGGCGGCAGATCTGGGCCTTGAGTCTGGTCATCGGCGTGGAAAACTTCTGCGGGGGGCTGGGGACCGCGGCCTATACGGCGCTGCTAATGAGCCTGTGCAACACGCGGTTCACGGCCACGCAGTACGCCCTCCTGAGCAGCCTCATGGCCGTGAGCCGCTACATCACCGGGGCGCCGACGGGCTACCTGGTCGAGGCGTTCGGCTGGATCCCCTTTTTCACGATCTGCACACTGCTGGCGCTGCCCGGCCTGTTCCTGCTCGTCCGCTACGACCACTGGGCCGTGGAGGACGGGCGATAGTTTATTGATTACATTCAATAAACAGTCCTTCCATCTTGGAGCAAGGGTCCCCTGACCTGAAATTCCCCAATATCTCCGGCCATACGTCTTCCGCAATGGATTGGCAGGCGGGCTGAAAAAAGCCACGCCTGCCGCGTGGTCTTCTTCAATTCATCCGGTCAATCAAAAGCCATGCCGGTTTTCCAGACTTCCCAGACCTTGCCGACCAGGTCCGGACCCGGTTTCAGCGTGAGTTTGCCCGGTTTCCATCCCGAAGGGGTGGCCTCGGTACCCTTGCTGTTCCGGACATGCTGGAAGGCCTGAATCTGCCGGAAGGTTTCTCCCACATTGCGACCCACCGGAGGCGTCAGGACCTCGAACCCCTGCACAACGCCGTCCGGATCGATGAGAAACCGTCCCCTCGCCTCAACACCGGCATCCTCAAGATAAACCCCGTAAATGGCGCCGACTTTGCCGCCACCGTCGGAGAGCATTGGGAAAGGAACGCCGCCCTTGACCATCTTGGAGAGTTCATGGTCATTCCACATCTTATGAACAAAGACGCTGTCCACACTCATGGAGAGAACCTCAACGCCCAGCTTTTTGAATTCCTTATATTTCTCAGCGACCGCCGAGATCTCCGTCGCTCAGACAAAGGTGAAGTCACCGGGATAAAAACACAAGGCTACCCATTTTCCCAGATATTCTGATAGCTGAACGGAAATAAACTTGCCCTTATGGTATGCTGGCGCCGTAAAGTCCGGGGCCTTCTTCCCTACTGTAATCATGGCTTTGACCTCCTTGATGATGGATGGCTTGTCTTCCTGAACGTGAACCATTTCCCCGACCGGACCGCCTGTCGGTCGGGCGCACCCGACCTTGATTTCCTCGGTCATACGCAATTTCCTCCTTTCCTGAATTCGGTTTTTCACACCTTTCCTTCACGCCCGCCGTCCACTGATATCGGCAGACTCTGCGACAAGACCTCTATGCGATGGTTTCACCGAGAATCCTTTTTATTCTTCTCCGATTCAGCCTGCCTGCCCGAACTGTCTGACGCCCGAGATCCTGTCACAACCTGGACAAATTGACCATCCCCTTTCCTTGCATGACATGCTATGCGGCAAAGGTCAATTTTGTTCCCGACATAT
>JAPLJM010000030.1 GCA_026388595.1 Deltaproteobacteria bacterium | reverse complement strand
CGTTCCATCACATCGCCCATCGAATTCTCAGGGCAAACAGCGATCTCCTGGGTTACGAGCGTAATTTTACCATCATGGATTCGGAAGACGCCCGGCAGCTTATGAATACCTGCATCTCCGCAGCGGCAATCGATCCCAAGGAGGACAAATTTCCCAAAGGAGAGATATTGCGGGATATTGCCAGTCTGGCGGTTAATACCGAGTCATCTTACGAACAGGTTGTTTTCGGCCGCTATCCCTTTTTCTTTCATCAAATGGAGGGGATTCAGTCCGTCATCTCAAGGTATAACCAGCGGAAAAAGGCACTGAATATCATGGATTTTGACGACCTTCTGATCAACTGCAGAAGGCTGTTGGCAGATCATCCGGCGGTTTTACAGGCTTACGCAGGGCGCTTTCAGCATGTCCTGGTCGATGAATATCAGGATACGAACATCATCCAGGCGGAGATGATGGATCTGCTGGCATCGGTCCATCGAAACCTGATGGTGGTGGGAGACGATTCACAGAGCATCTACTCCTTCCGGGGCGCCCATTTTGCCAACATTATCAAGTTTCCGGAAAAGTATCCGGAATGCATAATTTTCAAACTGGAGACAAACTACCGGAGTACGCCGGAAATCCTGCACCTGGCCAATATGAGCATCACCAACAACGAACAGCAGTATCAAAAGGAATTGAAAGCGGTGCGGAGCTGCGGGGTTCTCCCGGTCCTGGCGCCGGCACGGAATGTCCTGCAGCAAGCCGATTTTGTCTGCCAGCGAATTCTCGAACTGATGCGGGACGGCGTTTCCCTGCACGACATGGCGGTGCTCTACCGGGCGCACTATCATTCCATGGAACTCCAGATGGAAATGACGCGACGGGGGATTCCCTTTGAAATCCGCTCCGGCATCCGGTTCTTCGAACAGGCGCATATCAAGGATGTGACGTCCTTCATGCGGATCGTTCTGAACCCTTTGGACGAACTGGCCTGGAAAAGAATCCTCGGGCTTTATGCGAAAGTGGGAAAGGTCACGGCAGACAAGGTATGGACATTCATCAGCAGGCAGGAAAAGCCGCTCACGGCAGTCCTGACAGAGGCCTTTCCCAAATCAGCCCCAAAATCGGCTTTGCCCGGCCTTCTGGGTTGTCAAAACACCTTTCGGCGAATTCTGGAGGCTGCCTCCTGGGAAAATGATCCCGCCGGGTTGATCGATAAAATCCTGGAAAGTGGCTACCGGGAATTGCTCCGGCAGCGCTTTGCGGACAGCGCCTCACGGCTGGAGGACCTGGATCAATTCATCCTTTTCGCCGATAAATATGCGTCAACCGAAGATTTTATAAATCAATTGGCCCTGCTGACAAACATGGCCGAGGAAGGCGATGCAGATGTAGAACTCAAGGCGGACAATCGGGTGGTGCTCAGTACGATCCATCAGGCCAAGGGGCTGGAATGGTCCGCTGTTTTTATGATCTGGTGCGCCGAAGGGAGGCTGCCGCTGCAACGCGCCCTGAATGACCCCGATGGAGAAGCTGAGGAAAGGCGTCTATTTTATGTGGCAACCACGCGGGCAAAGGACCAGCTTTATCTCTGCTATCCCGTCTTTGATTACTCGAGAGGCATGGGCAGCCTGCCTTTGAGCCCATCACGCTTCATCCGGGAACTCAGCCCGGCCACCCTGAGAGCGAAGGACCGGCCCTATGAACAATGGACCATCGACGACTATTAGTTTCATCATTACATGGCGTTGCTCATTTCGTAGGCATATTCCCTGACTTTCTTCACATAGGTCCTGTGGTTCTTCTTCAGCCCCCCCCTGACGGATTCGGCACCGGCATAATAGGCGGACAGGACATAATCCCAG
>JAPLJM010000210.1 GCA_026388595.1 Deltaproteobacteria bacterium | reverse complement strand
CTGTTGGGGCATGGCTGTCACGGCGGCTTCTGCTGGTCGTGTGGAATTATTCAGCTATCTCTATCCGGAAATCCTGTCGGGGATGTTCCTTCCGGATAAAGTGACCACTGTGGTCTTGAAGAAGGAGAAGACGGCGCTTTTATCCTGCCATAGGCAACAAAAAGGTAATTGCAATATAGGCTTTTTAGGTTCAACTTTACGATTTAGTGATTGAATACACCTCTTCAAATCGCATCTTCCGAATCTCCTGCAGTAAATCTGTCGGTTTCATCCGTCACCTCCCGGTGACATCACAATAAACCGGACATATCATTTGCTACAAACCCGAACATCATACTTGCTCCTTACAGGTTAAGGAAATATCTTGACTTGAAATGGCGATAAAGATAATTTAGCGGTCGTTTATGCAATGGAGGAAAGAAGTTCAAAGGGGTTAGCGTGTTTTTTTGATAAAAGCCTTAAGGGAAAGGAGAATGCCATGATTGGACAGTTACGCCCACAAGTCAACTGGATACGCCGGACCATCATTTCGCCACGGGCATGAAATTGCTGAATCAGGAAAAATTCGGAGATGCTCAGCGCGAATTCGAACTGGCCATTGAACTCGATCCCCGGTATGCCAAGGCACAGGCCGGCATCGGCTTGGTCAAGGCCTATCAGGCCGATTATAAGGGTGGTTTTGCAGCCCTGGATAAGGCCTGGGGATATGCGAAGTCGGATGAAGAAAAATTGTTTATTCACATCGGCTATATTCGTGTCCATACCTTAAGCCATGCCTATTGCATGCAGGTCGGGGTCGCCTGCAAACGGGCAGACAAGGACTGGCTGGATCTCTCCCGAAACTCTTTCGAAAGCGCCCTTTTGATCGATCCCTCGTCTTCAGCGGCCTATTATTATATGGGATTGTGCTACAAAGCGGCGCTGGATGTAGTGCAGGCCGGCCAGATGTTTGCCAAGGTCCTCGAATTCAGGAAGGATTATACCAGCGAGGCGGATCAGCAATGGAACCTGATGCAGAAAATCCAGCGGGCCATGCCGGGGACCATTACGGGAAAGCAGATCGCCTTTGTCGAAAAAATCACCCGGGCGGATGCGGCGGCCCTGTTCATGGAAGAACTGAAAATCGACAATCTTTATAAAAAGCGGACTCCGAAGACCTTTGATACGAGCTTCAAAGATCCCGAGAAAGCCGCTGTCAAGCCAAAAGCAGCAGCGCTTCCAGCGGATATTGTCAATCATCCCCTAAGGGCGGATATGGAAGGAATCATCCAAATAGGGGTGCGCGGTCTGGAAGCCTATCCCGATGGTCTTTTCCATCCCAACGACCTGATTGAACGGGCCGCTTATGCCATGATGATCGAAGACATTCTCATCAAAGTTTCCGGAGACAACGCTCTGGCCACGAAGTTTATCGGCAGCACCTCGCCCTTTCCCGATCTGCGTTCCGATCTGCCTTACTTTAACGCCGTCATGGTTGTGACCACCCGGCAGATTATGGGGCCCAAAGACATCACCACCGGTGAGTTTGCACCCTTGGGTGCGGTGGCAGGCGCCGATGCGCTCTTGATCATCAGAAAAATCAAGGAAGAATTGAAATTCTAAAAAATGCAGTTGGGTTTAAAACGGAATATCGTCTATCAATATGGGTTGATTACGGAGAGAATCAATGAACAAAGGGTCTTTGAGCAAGGTTTTTGAGCCGCATCAGGCCGAAGCAAGGTGGTACCAACACTGGCTGGATCAGGATTTATTCAGGGCGCAGGATACGAGCGATAAAAAACAATTCTCCATCGTCATTCCTCCCCCCAATGTGACCGGTATGCTCCACATGGGGCATGCCCTGAACAACGTCCTCCAGGACATCATGACGCGATTCAAGCGTATGCAGGGATACAATGCCCTATGGATGCCGGGGACGGATCACGCCGGAATTGCCACCCAGAATGTGGTGGAGCAGGAGTTGGCCAAGGAGGGCCTGACGCGGCATGACCTGGGCCGGGAGAAATTTATTGAACGGGTCTGGCTGTGGAAGGAAAAATACGGCGGGGTGATTATCAATCAGCTCAAGCGGCTGGGCTGCTCCTGCGACTGGTCCCGGGAGCGCTTCACCATGGATGAAGGCCTTTCCCGCGCCGTTCGAGAAGTCTTTGTAAGGCTCTATCACGACGGCCTGATCTATCAGGGGGATTATATCGTCAACTGGTGTCCCCGCTGTCATACGGCCATCTCAGACCTGGAGGTGGAGTACAAGGAAGAGCCGGGTTTCCTCTGGAATATCCGCTATCCCTATGCAGACGGCAGCGGCGACATTATCGTCGCCACCACCCGGCCCGAAACCATGCTGGGCGATACGGCCGTGGCCGTGAACCCGAACGATCCCCGCTACACCGACAAGGTGGGCAAAGAGGTGATCCTGCCCCTTGTCAATAAGAGAATCCCCGTGATTGCCGATGATTATGTTACCGTCGAGTTTGGTTCCGGAGCCGTGAAAATAACCCCGGCCTCCGATCCCAACGACTTTGCCATTGCCGGCCGACATAATCTGGAAATCATCAAGATCATGGACGGCAGCGCCGCCATCAATGAAAACGGCGGTGTCTACCAGGGTCAGGACCGTTATGAATGCCGGAAAAATATCGTCAAGGATCTGGAACAACAGGGCTATCTGATCGGAACGGAACCCTATATCCACAATATCGGCCAGTGCTACCGCTGTAAAACGGATGTGGAACCTTTTGTTTCCAAGCAGTGGTTCGTAAAGATCGGACCGCTGGCAAAAGCGGCCAACGCCGCCGTGGTCAAGGGCAAGACGCGGATCATCCCATCCATGTGGGAGGCCACCTATTTTGAATGGATGAGCAATATCCGCGACTGGTGCATTTCCCGTCAGATCTGGTGGGGACACCGGATTCCCGTCTGGTACTGCGACGGCTGCGGGCAGGTCATTGTGTCTTCCACCGATCCCGATCGCTGCCCCGGCTGTGAGGGCACCGCCCTGCGGCAGGATGAAGACGTCCTGGACACCTGGTTCAGTTCGGCCCTGTGGCCCTTTTCCACCTTGGGCTGGCCCGATCAGACGGAGACGCTGAAGACCTTTTATCCCACGTCTCTTTTGGTCACAGGTTTTGATATCCTTTTCTTCTGGGTTGCCCGTATGATGATGATGGGCATTTATGTCATGAAAGATGTTCCCTTCCGGGATGTCTACCTCCATGCCCTGGTCCGCGATGAGCATGGCGAAAAGATGAGCAAATCCAAGGGGAATAGCATTGATCCGCTTAATATGATCGACAAATTCGGCGCTGATCCCTTCCGCTTCACCCTGGCGGCCTTTACGGCGCAGGGGCGCGACGTCCGGATGTCGGAAGAGCGGATCGAGGGCTACAAGTTTTTTGTCAACAAGATCTGGAACGCCACAAAATTTGCCTCGATGAATCTGGAAGGTTATGCCGCTGCGGATCAGACCGCTCTGGGCAAAGCGGATCTCTCGCTGCCCGATCGCTGGATCCTGGCGCGGCTCAATAAAACCATCGATGAGGTAATCAAGGGGCTGGATGAATACCGCTTCAATGAGGCGACCGGAAGCATTTACCAGTTTATCTGGCACGAATTCTGCGACTGGTATCTGGAACTGATCAAGCCGATCCTCTACAGCCGGGATCAGTCCGTCCGGCGGCAGGCAGCGCAGCAGACGCTGTTGACGACGCTCAAAGCCTCGCTCAAGCTGCTGCACCCCTTTATGCCCTTCCTGACCGAAGAAATCTGGCAGACCGTTGTGGCCGACGGCGCCTCGATCATGGTCAGTTCCTATCCGGAACCGGACAAGGGACTGGAAGACGAAGAGGCGGAACGCCGGATGGGCCTGATTGTGGATGTCATTACACGTATCCGGAATATCCGAGGCGAGATGAATATCGCCCCGTCGAAAAAACTGAAAGTTATCATTTCTGTTTCTGATGAGGCCCTGGCCGCCGTTTTGAATGAAGGCAGGGATTACATTATCAATCTGGGTAATCTGGAAACGCTGACCGTGGGCGTAAATCTGGAGGAGCCACCGGGAGCGGCCATTGGCGTGGTCGGCGCCGCGCGGGTCTTTGTCCTGATGGAAGGTATGATTGACATTGCCGGCGAGAAGGCAAGGCTGGAGAAAGAGATGACCAAGATCGCCAAGGACCTGATCGTGGTCTCCAAGAAGCTGGCCAATCGCGACTTTATCGCCAAAGCGGCGGAGGCTGTAGTGAAAAAGGAGGAACAGAAATATCAGGAACTGCGTGAAAAACACAATGTCCTGGAAGCGGCCGTCAAGAAGCTGGAGGCGCTTTGATCCATAGGCATATTCTCCACCGTTTGATCCAATCCGCACTGGAAGAGGATATCGGGCCGGGCGACGTAACGACCTCAGCCTTGCTCACCGGTGAAGAAACCGGAACGGCACAGGCAGTGGCTAAGGCGGATCTGGTCGTCGCCGGGATCGATGTATTCAAAGAGACCTTTCTTTTCCTGGATCCGGACCTCCGATTCACAAAATGTCTTGAGGATGGCCGGAAAATCAAACGCGGTGAGATCCTGGCAGAGCTTTCCGGGACGCTCGGGAACATCCTGACCGCCGAACGGGTGGCCCTGAATTTCCTGCAAAGGATGAGCGGCATCGCCACCCTGACCCGGCAGTACGTGGCGGCGGTCGCAGGAACCCGCGCCCGTATTCTGGATACACGCAAAACCGCACCGGGACTCCGAATCCTTGATAAATACGCCGTCAGCATAGGTGGCGGCCTGAATCACCGCTTTGCCCTCGATGACGGAGTCCTGATCAAAGACAACCACATCACGGCTGCGGGCGGCATAACGCCGGCCATCAACAGAGCGCGGCAGAAAATCCCCCATACCCTGAAGGTCGAAGTGGAGGCCAAGAGCATTGACGAGGTGAAGGAGGCGCTGGCGGCCGGGGCCGACATCATTATGCTGGACAACATGACCCCGGAGGCCATGAAAGCGGCCGTCCGGTTGATCGGGGGCAATCTTCCAGTCGAGGCATCGGGAAACGTTACCCTGTCAAACGTAAAGCAAATCGCCGAAACGGGCGTCGATTTCATCTCCGTGGGCGCCCTGACCCACTCCGTCACAGCGGCGGATATTTCCCTGCTCATCCGCCTCGATGCATAATCGACCTAAGCACCTCAGCTCTCCCATCGAAAGTTTTGTATAACCAGTGAAAGATGGCTTCGCCACCGCTTAAAAATCTTTTTTGCTTCAGGGATGCTCGTATCAGAGGATGATTAAAAACAATCAGTTAACTTTAGTGCTGGAAAGGCGAAAAACATTTGATTCGCTGCTTGCGAACCATTCTTCACCGATTATGTAAAGGCCTACCATGTTCGTAGGCAAAAAAGAATTATTCTCACATAAAACATGAATTATTCTGAACAGACGCTCAAAGAAAGACTCGCGGAAAAAAAGATCGGTTCTGTTGTCCGGTATTTCCAGGAAATCGACTCGACCAACATCATGGCCTACCGTCTCGCCCTCGAAGGCGCCCCGGAGGGCGTGATCGTTGTCGCCGACACCCAGACAAAGGGGAGGGGGCGTTTGAGCCGCGCCTGGTACTCCCCGTCCGGGACCAATATCTATGTTTCCATGATCCTGAGGCCGCGGATCGAACCCGCGATGGCATCCCAGATCACACTGATGGCCGGGGTGGCCGTGGCGTCGCTTTTTTCCGGCTACTGCCCGGAGGGCGTGTCCATCAAATGGCCCAATGACGTGCTCATCCGTGGGAAAAAGGCCTGCGGCATCCTGACGGAGATGAAGGCATCCGCTGCCGGCGTTGACTTCATCATCCTGGGCATCGGGCTCAATATCAACATGAACAGGGAGGACTTTGACCTATCCCTTCGTGACACGGCCACATCCCTTAGAATGGAGACAGGGAGCATGCATGACCGCCTCGACGTGATTTCAAAGCTCTTTGATTTTATCGATAAATGGTATAAGGTTTTTCTCCGCGCGGGATTCGTCGGCCTGCGCGATACCTGGATGAGCCATGCCGATATCCTTGGTAAAAGGATCAAAGTGATTTTTAAAGACGAAATTCAAACGGGGATGGTGACCGGCATCGATAACGACGGCACGATCCTGATTGAGGGTGAAAACGGCGTGATCCAAAGGGTGATTGCCGGGGATGTTCATCTGTTAGGGGAGGAGAATCATGCTGCTGGTCATTGACGTGGGGAATACCAATACCGTCCTGGGGCTTTTTGATGGGGAACAACTGGTTCATGACTGGCGGATCAGGACCGTTGTGGACCATACCGTCGATGAATACGGAATGCTCATCTACAATCTCTATAAAACAAGCAGGATCAGTTCACGGAAAATACAGGATATCATTATTTCCTGCGTCGTGCCCCCCATGCTGAATATTCTGGAGCCGCTCTGCCAGAAATATTTCAATTTGAAACCGTTGATCGTGGGGCCGGGCGTCAAAACAGGGATGCCCATTTTCTATGACAACCCGAAGGAAGTGGGGGCGGACCGGATCGTCAACGCCGTCGCCGGGTTTGAAAAATACAAGCGGGATCTGATTATTGTCGATTTCGGGACGGCCACAACCTTCGATTACGTATCAAATAAAGGCGAATATATGGGGGGATGCATCACGCCGGGGATCATGATTTCCAGCGAAGCCCTCTTCGAGCGGGCGGCCAAGCTGCCCCGGGTGGAACTCAGCAAACCAAAATCCATTGTGGCCAAGGATACGGTCAGCAGCATGCAGGCCGGGATCATGTACGGCTATGCGGGGCTTGTGGACGGCATCTGTGACCGCATGAAAGCGGAGGTCAAATCCGCTCCCCTGGTCATCGCAACGGGGGGGCTGGCCAAGGTTGTGGCACCGGAAACGAAGAGCATCAACGTGGTCGATGAGATGTTGACCTTGGAAGGGCTGCGAATCATCTACCTGCGCAACAAGTAATTCCAATTCTAAATCAAAGCGCTATCTGCGTTGGCATCGTTATCGGTTCCTCGACATATAAAAAATACGCCTGCGTCGCCTCTTCCTTGCCGCCTTGATATCGTCATTGATTTATAACCGGGGTAAAGCGGCCGTCACTTTCATTATGTCAAAAAGGGGAAATTCCTGAAGGAATCTCCCCTTTTGTTATTTCAATGCTTTTACAGATCCAAATCTACGCTTTCTGAGGCGGCTTCAGCATCCAGATAACACCGATGGATGCGAGGCACATGACGCCGGAGATAATGAACGATGTGGAGTAGTCGCCGGCGGAGAACTGCTTCACCACCATCGTGCCTTTATCCATGGCCTCATAGGGGATCTTGCCGACAATGGTCATGAGTTTGGGGGCCAGCCAGGGGCCGAACAGACCGCCTGCACCAAAGGCGGCAAACATGAACCCGTAATTGCCGCCCACGTTCTTTGTGCCGAAATAGTCCGCCGTGACCGCCGGATAGAGACCGAGGAAGCCGCCGAAGCAGAAGCCGATGCAACAGACGCCGAACAGGAAGAGGGGGAAGCTGGTGAACATCTTGAGGACCAGCATGATGGCGCCAGCAAAGGCAAAGAGGATATACAGGGTATTCTTTCGACCAATCTTATCGGAGACCAATCCCCAGACCAGACGCCCCGCTGCATTCAGAATCGCAACGATCATGACGGCCAGGGCTCCCTGGTCGGCGATGGTCTTAAAAGCATCCTTGCTGATGGTGGGCATGGCTTTTGCCATTTCGATCATAGACGGAGCCTGCCACATATTGGTGATATTCATGATGATCATGAGGCCGGCCGTACAACCGCAAAAGTAAGAGAGCCACAGGAAATAGAACTGGGGTGTCTTGAGCATTTCCCCGGTTGTAAAATCCGCACCAGCCGACGAAGCTGCACCCGGTGCAGGCGCTGGGGGAGTCCAGCCGGCAGGCTTGTATCCGGCGGGGGGAACGACCATCAACTGGGCGCCGAGGACAACAGCGACGAGGAAAATGATGCCCAGGTACATGAAGGTCGGCATAATGCCCGATGCGGCGATAAAGGCCTTTGCAATGGGGGTAAATACGAGGGCGCCGGCGCCGAATCCGGCTACGGCAAGGCCCGTAATCATCCCGCGTTTATCGGGGAACCATTTCACACAGGTAGCAATCGGGCAAACATATGCGGTGCCGATGCCGATCCCACCGATCACACTGAAGGCCAGGGTAAACATCGTGAGGTCTTTTGCGAAGGACGCAATAATCAGTCCCACGCCCAGCATAACGCCGCCGACCATGGCGACTATTTTAGGTCCGATCTTATCCTGAATCCTTCCCGCAACAATGACGCCGAGGGCAAAGAATGCCAGAATCAACTGCGACGGAAGTGCGAGATCCGTTGCGCTCCAGCTCGGAAATGTCGCGCTCAATCCAGGTTTGAAAACGCTGTAGATATACACCGCGCCGAGGCTGACCTGAATCAGCAGAGCGCCGACCACGACGAGCCACCGGTTAAACGTTTTTCCATCTGCCATTTAAAGATTTCCTCCTTTTATCATAATGCGCGGATGCATAGCACAGATGACATCCCATGTCTAATAATTTTTTGATGGTTTAGCCCTGTCTTTCTCGAGGCGACCCTGTCATTTTCCTTGACGATTGTGCCCGAGATTCAGGCCTGAGGGAGTTGGATGATTCTGAGATCATCCCGTGTATTGATATTGATGAACATCCGGTTTTCGGGATCAAAGGTTTTCTGGATGGTCTCCGAAATGGTCAAGCATTTTAAACTTTTGTAACAACCTGTGACTTTCAGTCTGTCCTGGTTGATCAGGCGCT
>JAPLJM010000316.1 GCA_026388595.1 Deltaproteobacteria bacterium | reverse complement strand
AATCACATAACCCCGCCCTTTAACCTCGGCGCCATCCCCCATGGTAATGCTCTCAATGTTAATAATGCGGGGTAGTTTGGCGACCTTTTCGAAAAAGGATAAGGTGCTATGAAAGCGACCGCTGATCGTTACTGTCACGGGAATTTCTTCATAAAATTTGTCAGGTTCCACTGGTTTCGGCGGCGCCTTCGCATCGCCGGGTTTTTTCTCCGCTCTCTGATCGGAGGGCTTCAAATTCTCCTTGACGCTGGGTTCGGGTCCGGGCGCCTTCTCCCGCGGCTTCGGCTCAAAAAGCAGGAAGTCCAAACCGGCGGCCTTGCCGCTCGTGGCCACGGACTGGAAGAGCGGCTGAATCTCCCGCTTGTCCGGCAGTTTGGTCAAAGCCAATTTGAAGGATTCCTTCAAGGCAGCCACTTCATTTATATATTTCGATTTCTGGGAGGCGATCTTTTCCTGGCTGTTCACCAACTCCTGCAGTTCACCAAACTTGGTCTGCAGAGACGCCTTTTTTTCAAAGGAGGATTGCAGAATGAAAAAATAATAAAAATAGGCAATGAGGGCATAGACAATCACGAGCAGCAAAATTTTTACCTTTGGGGACAGCTTTTTCAGGGTGTCAACGGTGATCGCCATAAGCTATGACCTTTTCTTCACACAGGATAGTGAAAACTGCTGGACCTTGATGCCGGACAGATCCACCTGTTTGGAGGAAATTAGATCAACCGACTGAATATATTTAGAGAGTTCAAGACTTTTCATGAAGAGCGCCACGGCAATATTATCTCGGCCCACACCTTCGATGCTCAATTGCGGCCCCTGTTCCGACACTTTGGTCAGCCGGACATCCTTGGCCGGCACCAGGGCATTGACCTCGTCCAGAAGGCGGATCGGAAAGAGACGATCTTCTTCAAGGCGCCTGATGACGGCCAGCTTTTTCTCCAGAATTTTCTTTTCCGCCTTGATATCGTCAATCTCGCCGATGACCTTTTTTAGAACAACCAGACGCTCTTCCTTGGTCTTGATCTCCGACTCCAAATTCATGATGGCCTGCACAACATAAAGCTGTACGGAGGCGAGAAGTAGGGCGAACACCACACTGGCGATAACGAAAATAACCATCTGACGGGCGATATTCGTCTTTTTTTCCTTCTCCTCGACTGAACGATAAAGAAGATTGATCTTGATCATTTGTCACCTACTTTGCGCAGGGCCAAACCCACCGCAACGGCGGCGATCGTCCTTATTTCGTTGATCCTCTCGCTGCTCAGGGCTCTTTTGTTACACTGAATTTTCCTGAATGGATCCAGGATTTCCGTTTCGATCCCGAGCCGTTGCGCCAGATCGCCGGTGATGCCTGCAATGGCGGCGACGCCTCCCGACAGGAGGATCTTCTTGATGCTGTCCCCCCCCGAGGTGGATCGGAAATAGTCAATGGACCGCTCGATTTCCGTGCAGATCGGATCGGCATAGGAGAGCAGGGATTCCCGAAAGGCGTCTCTGGCGGCGTCGTCCGCATTCGGTCCAAAGATTTGCATCGATTCGGCGTCATCAAAGGTCAGTTTGTAGCTGGACTGGATGGCCTCCGTAATGGTGTTGCCGGCCAGGGTGAAGTCCCGCGTGAAGATGGACTTGTCGCCGCGAAGGACATTGATGTTGGTGATACTGGCGCCGATATTGACCATGACGACAACATCGGTGGGTTCAAAGTCATAATTGGC
>JAPLJM010000130.1 GCA_026388595.1 Deltaproteobacteria bacterium | reverse complement strand
ATCGGTCCGCGGATCGTGAATGCCAAGCACCGGCTCCAACAGGTTGTCCTGCAGAATCGCCACATCGAGACGGCGCACCGGATCGGCCGTAGCAAAAGCTTCCCCTTTCGCCTCCAGCCTGAACCATTGCCCCTGCAGGTACATCCCGAAGGTGTGCATCAGCGTCGGCCGTCTCTGTTTAAAATCCGGCGTGACGAGAAATTTAAGCTTGATTTTCTTCAGAAATTCATCTGGCGTCAAGCCGTTTAAAGTGTGCACAACCCGGTTGTAATCCAGAATCCGGAGCTGATTATCGGGGAAAAGGGTCGCCATGATGAAGTGATAAGGCTCATCGCCGCGATCCGCCGGGTTCTGTCGCTTTTTCATCTGCCCCACCGACGACGCTGCCGCTGCCCGGTGATGACCGTCGGCAATATAAAGGGTTTCGATTCCGGCGAAGGTCTCTCTCAAGAAGGCGATATCCTGATCCCTTTGCAGCGCCCAGACCCGGTGGACAATGCCATCATCCGTCGTAAAGTCATACAGGGGACGCGTCCGGATGGTTCTTGCCACCAGTTGATCGATGGCCGGCAAGCTTCGATAGATCACAAAGACAAGTCCGGTTTGCGCCTGGACGGCAGCGCTGTGCCGTGTTCTTTCCGTCTCTTTATCCGCGCGGGTCTGTTCATGCTTTTTGATCCGTCCGGACTCGTATTCAGCGATGCTGATGCCGGCAACAATCCCTTGCTGCACATGATCGCCCATCTGCTGGCTGTAGATATAAAAACAGGGTTTCTCGTCGCGAATCATCACTCCTTCGGTCATCAGGCGCTGCAGATTATCCCTGGCCGTCTGAAAAACGCGTTCGTCCGTCATGTCCATGCCCGGGGGCAGATCGATCTCCGATTTTTCTACATGTAAAAAGCTGTGAGGGTTGAGGGAGGCCATTTTGACGGCCTCGTCATGACTGAGCACATCATAGGGGGGTGAGGCGACAACCCCGACAAATTCTTCTTTTGGACGCAGCATCCGCAATGGAATAACCAAAGCCATAAAAACACTCCTTACGCAAAATTGATCAACCCGCAAAAAGTCGAGAAACTCCTGAAATGGGGACGGCGACCTAAAAAGTTCCGCAGGCAAGGCGCGCAAATCACAAGGAATGAGGCGTACTTTGTCGTAAGCCGCAATGACGGGAGATGCAGCGCAACGCAGCATCCGGACTTTTTAGGTCGCCGTCAAAATTCACTTGCGAATTTCCTAACATACTGACATGGTTAAAGCAATGGAAAAGCAGTGGCCGACCGGTCATTTTCAATGAAAAGGTGAAAACCATGCCCTTGACACGTGTATTTATCCACGGCCTTGAAAGCACAAGTTATGGGACAAAAGGTGAATTTTTCAGGAATAAATTTCCCGACATGATCCTTGAGGATTTTGTCGGCCCTCTGGATCAGCGGATGGATAAACTGAATCGCTGTCTGCAACAGAAGGCTGATTTGGTCCTGGTGGGCTCCAGTTACGGCGGACTGATGGCGGCCATCTATGCCTGCCGAACCCCCCAGGCCGTCAGGAAGCTGATTCTGCTCGCACCGGCCCTGGACCTGATTGAATTTCAACCCTGTCTGGCCAGCCGGATAGACACGCCGACGGTGCTTTATCACGGCCGCTTTGACGACGTCGTTCCGCCACAGGCCGTGCAGGCCATCGCGCAGCGTGTTTTTGTCAATCTCGACCACCATATCGTGGAGGATGATCATTCGCTGCATCATACCTTCAGCAGCATGCCATGGGACGATTTACTCACCGGCTAAAATGGACGGCGGATGAATATCAATTGACGGGTAGCGTCATCATTGCTATAATACTCCTGAATCATAAATCTCTTCTTTCTCGTTGCTTCACAAGAATATTCTCTATTTCATTAACTTTTCGATGGATCATGAGGTGAACCATGGATGAGAATCAGCAGGAAAAAATAGAAAATTTGCCTCCCTTTGCGGACTGGCTCAAATCCGGCAACGATTTCTGGTCATCATTTATGAAGATGGCGCCCGCTGTGCCCGATGCCAAGCCGGAAAAAGGGACAAAAGGCCGGACCGTCGAATCATGGGAAGCGGCCATGAAGGCGTGGCAATCGCTCTCATCCACCCTGAACGAACCGGAAACCGCCAAGGCCGTTTTTAAGGGCGTGGGTACGTTGCCCGATGTGTTCCTTAAAATAGCGGAGGCGACCTGGGACGCCTGTTTCGAAATGCAGAAAAAAAATATTGAACGGGCCGGGAAGATCGGGCAACAGGTCGAAGCCCACCAGTTTGAAAGTGTTGATCAGGAGATGTTCAAGGCCCTGAAAGAAATCTACGAAGAGGAACTCCGGCAGTTTTTCTATACCCCGCAGTTAGGCCTGACCCGGTCTTACCAGGAACGGTTTAATCAGTTCCTCGACAAGCTCAATCTGATGCATGTCGTCGGTGCGGAGTTTCTGTCGATCCTTTATCTCCCCTTTGAAAAGTCATTCAAAGGGGTGCAGCAGCAGCTCGACGCCCTGGCCAAAGAAGGGAAGCTTCCAAAGGAAACCAAGGAATATTACAACATGTTCATCAAGGTCCTGGAGGGTCATTACATGACGCTCTTCAAATCGCCGGAGTACAAGAAAACCCTTTCAGAACTGTTCAACCATCTGTCAGAGTATATTATTTCCAAAAACGAAGTCCTGCAGGATATTCTCCAAGCCCTGCCGGTGCCGACGCACAAGGAAATGGATGAGCTGTACAAGGATCTGCATATTTTGAAAAAAAGGGTTAAATACCTGGAAAGTCAATTGCCGAAGGCATCATGACCATTAACCATTCTTGAAAGGAGGCAGGATCGATGAGTCAACCCAAAATTCCCCTTGACCTCATTTTGGCAAACCTTGCTGAAGATGCGGAAAAGACTCAGGCACGGGTGACAAAGGCGTCAGAGGTGTTGCTCGGTCCGCTGTCTTCCGACATTGCTGTGACGCCTTATGACATCATCTATGAAGAAGATCGTGTCAAATTGAAGCATTACGGCCTCGAAGGAGACCCGCAACTGAAGACGCCGCTCCTGGTCGTATACGCACTGATCAACCGGGAAACCATGCTGGATCTCCAGCCGGACAGGAGCGTGGTCAAGACTTTTCAAAAAGAGGGCATTGACTTGTATATGGTGGACTGGGGCTACCCGACCCGGAAGGACCGCTATGTGACCATAGACGACCACGTCAACGGCTATATAAACAATATGGTTGACCTTATTCGGAAGAAACATGGGATCGAGAAGATCAATCTGATGGGGATCTGCATGGGGGGCGCCTTTTGTGTCATGTATGCCGCCCTGCATCCTGAGAAGATTAAAAATCTGATCACCACGGTAACGCCAACCAATTTCGATACGGATACGGGCCTTCTCCATATCTGGATGAAGGCACTTGATGTCGACCGGCTGGTGGACACCTATGGTAATATTCCCGCGGATATGATGAATTTTGGATTTCTGCTGCTGAATCCGGCCCGTCTCATGATTGACAAATACGTCGGCTTCTTTGAGCATATGGACAACAAAACCTTTGTGGAAAATTTTGTCCGGATGGAAAAATGGATCTTCGACAGCCCGGATGTCCCCGGTGAAACCTTCCGGCAGTTCGTCAAGGACGGATATCAGAAGAATCTGCTGATTCAAAGCAAGATGGAATTGGGCGGACGCCGGGTGGACTTGAAAAATATCACCATGCCGGTCTTGAATTTTTACGGCATGTTCGATCACCTTGTTCCCCCCGCCGCATGTGAAATGCTGATTGAAAAGATCGGCAGTACGGACAAGGAGAATGTCAGCCTGGATACGGGCCATATCGGCATCTATGTGAGCTCCAAGTGCCAGCGGGAGTTTGCACCGAAGATTGCCAGATGGCTAAAGGAAAGGGACGCCCCGGAGGATGTTGTCGTCGCAGGGGAGGCAGTGCAACAGAGGATATCGAAAAGATCCGATGCGAAGACAGGCGCTCCGGGGGCGAAAGCCGGGCAAGTGAGGCCTGTCAAGCCCGCCGCCAAGGGAAAAAAGAACCGGCTGCCGGCCAGGGAAAAACCGCCGGCGCCCATGAAAAGGATGACCGTAAAAGGAAGACCATCGCTAACGCAAGTGATTTCAGAGACCCTATAGGAGAACAAGGCCATGACTGAAAAAAGCAACTATTTTAAAGCGATAACGAAGGTTTCGCGCGCCCTCGGGACCACCCTTGACAGAGATGAAATTCTCAATCTGATCGTGCAGAGCGCTGTAGAAACCATGAGGGGGAAAGCAGCCAGTCTGTTTCTTCTGGATGAAGAAAAGGGGACGTACGTCCCTGTCGCCCAGACCGGATTGTCTAAAAATTATATCCATGCCGGACTGGATCATGTGCGGAAGGAAATGCCGGTCTTGAGAGAGAAAGGCTATATCCACTACAGGGATGCCACGAAAGATCCGAAAGCGGCGAACCGCGAGTTAAAGAAAAAGGAGGGCATCGTTTCCATCCTGGTTGTCCCGGTCATGGTCCAGGGGCAACTGATCGGGACGCTCTGTCTTTACACCGCTGATGCTCGAATATTCGCAGATCAGGAAATCGAATTTCTGACGGTTTTGGCCGAACAGGGGGGGATGGCCATCGAACATGCCCGGCTCGTTGAAAAACTGAGGGAGAATACCCGGATGTTCCTCGATCTGGCTGCCAGCATCAATTCCAGTCTGGACCTGAAGGATATCCTGCAGGCCCTCACGGCTGATGTGGCAAAAGCCATCGGCGTCAAGGCTGCCACCATCCGCCTCCTCGACGATGAGCGTGTAAACCTGAAGCTGGTCGCCAGTTACGGCCTCAGTGAAAAATATCTAAGCAAAGGACCCATCTCCGCGGAGAAAAGCATTGCCGAAGCCCTGAAGGGCAAGCCGGTTGTCGTTAAGGATGCTTCTCTGGACAAAGGGGTTCAATACAAAAACGAGAAGAAAGAGGAGGGGATCGTTTCCATCCTCTGCGTCCCCATCAAAGCCAAAGAAGAGGTCATCGGCGTACTCCGTCTTTACAGCGCAACCCCGCGTGAATTCACGGAAGACGATATCATGCAGGTGACGGCTTTGGCCTATCAGGGGGGATTGGCCATCCAGAACGCCAGCCTTTACCTGATTCTGAAAAGCGACATGAAGGAGTTGAAAGAGGAAATCTGGAGTCACCGCTGCTGGTTCTGACAGAGGCTTATCACGCTATTCTAAGGGAGGAAAAGATCATGATTGGCAAGACCATTGACAAGATCAGTCTGGGCGATGCAGCCGAGTTCTCGAAGACGGTATCGGAAACGGATGTTTACCTTTATGCGGGCATTATCGGGGATTTCAACCCGGCCCACCTTAATGAGGCCTACGCTCAAAAGACCTTCTTTAAAACGAGGATTGCCCACGGTATGCTGACTGCCGGATTCATTTCCACCATTCTCGGCACCCAGCTTCCCGGTCCCGGAACGATTTACATGAAACAGTCCCTGAGTTTTTTGGCGCCTGTCCGATTCGGCGATACGATTACCGCCCGGGCAGAGGTTGTGGAGATCATTGCAGAGAAAAACCGCATCCGCCTGAAAACCACCTGCACCAATCAGGATGGAACGGTGGTACTGGACGGGGAAGCGGTGGTCAGTCCTCCGAAGGCACCGAAAAGCTGAATTTTCTCATACTGATTCATTGGTTGTGGAAGATACCCTGTCAGACCAGGTGGCAAGGCAAATTTGACCCCCTGCTGCTGCTGTTTTGTGCTTCCTGAAAGCAATAAAACGTCTACATCGACGAAGATGCGAGATTCCGATGCGTAATCGTCATCTCTATCGGGACCATTGACACACAAGACCGCTCTTCCTATGCCCCCACCGTAAAAAAAGGAAGTCCCTATCATCTGGACGGCCTGACTATGATTCTATTGACGATGACACAGTCCGTTAAAATTGGTGTTTAACCTCCTTCAATCCTCGCTTTCAGCCATCGCCAAGGAAAAAGCATCGAAACGGACCGTTGGTATTCCCGGTATTTCTCACCGAACTCGATCACCAGTTTCCGCTCTTCCAGAACAGCCCCGATCATGAAATAGACACTGATGACCATGTTGATCAGGATCGTCGATGCACTCATGTCTTGCGCCCATACGATCAGGATGCCGCCCAAATACCAGGGATGGCGGATGATCCGGTGGATGCCCGATACGACGAACGTACTGCTGTCATCAAGAGAGCTGCCCGCCCCTCCCGCCTTGATTTGAGAAAGCCCCCAAAACCTTGCCCAGCTGTAATGCTTGCCCCCGGCAACGAACAGATAGACGGAAACCGCCAAGAGGAAGACTTGAACAATCCCCAGGGATCCTTCCCAGCGGAAAATCGGCGCTTCACGAAGCGTGTGAGAATAGTAGACAAGGGGGATGAGCGTCACCAGAGACACGACATTATAAAACAGTCGGTAAAAGCGGAAGCCGCCACCGAGTTTCTTTTTTGCGAAATCTGTCACCGTTGTGGAGATTAGGGCGCTGTGGAGAGTACACCACAGAACCCAACCCAAGACGGCGTAGAAACACTTCACTGATATTTCCATCGCTTGCTTTTCCTACCAAGGGACCGGTCACCATAACCGG
>JAPLJM010000019.1 GCA_026388595.1 Deltaproteobacteria bacterium | reverse complement strand
GGATGTCACAATTGTATCAACGGTCCTTTCGAGCCGAACAATTTTCTGTATTCCTGTAGGTATAGTGATTGAATTTGCCGGTAAGACGGTGAGTTATATGTGGCGACTGCACAGCGGAATGACGCTTATTCGAAATATAGTGAAATTTTCCCTTATGTTGTATATGTATCCTTCGGAGGAGGACGTGACGATTAGATATCGGGAGGGATTTTTCAAAGGGGTCCGGGAGACGAGCATATATTATCAGGGCTGGCTGCCAGAGACCGATCCGAAGGCCGTGCTGCTGATTGTCCATGGCCTGGCCGAGCACAGCGGCCGCTACATGAATCTGGTCAACCGCCTTGTCCCCACAGGCTATGCCGTCTATGGAATGGACCTTACCGGGCACGGCAAGTCGGATGGGGTCAAGGTCTATGTGGAACGCTTTGAAGACTTCGCAGATACGCTGAAGACCTATTTTGACATGGTCAGGGCCTGGCAGCCGGACAAACCGGTCTTTCTGGTCGGCCACAGCATGGGGGGCTTGATCGCCGCGGCCTTCCTGCTTGATCACCAGAGCGAACTGGCGGGGGCTGTCCTTTCCGGACCGAGCGTCACGGTGCCCGACAACGTCTCGCCTGCGGTTATCCTTGCAGGCAAGCTGTTTTCAGCCCTAATGCCCCGGTTCGGACTGATCGGGCTGGATGCTGAGGGGGTGAGTCGGGACCCGGAAGTGGTCAGAGCCTACAGGAATGACCCGATGGTGTATACGGGGAAGATGACCGCCCGGCTTGGTGCGGAGCTGCTGAAAGCCATGCAGAGGGTCAGTGCTGAGGCGGCCAATATTACGCTGCCGGTTCTGATCCTTCAAGGGGGCGCAGACAGGCTGGTCAGTCCCGAGGGTGCCAGGATGTTGTATCACGCAATCGGATCAACGGATAAGGCGATCAATATCTATGACGGCTTGTACCATGAAGTGTACAACGAGCCTGAACACGACAGGATACTCCGTGACGTCGAAACCTGGATGGAGGACCGTTTATCGAAGCGGAAGTGACGTTTGAAGTCGACGGGCCTGCCTGAATTCCGTTCCTTCAGCGTCCTGTTCAAGGGATACCGACGATTTTTATGCTTACGGTCACATTCCCGTCCGGAACACTCACGGGGTTCTTTCCCACGTTGACCTTTCCGATCACCTCAATCCGGTCCAGGAACGCGGCAACGTTCTGCGCCGGGATTTCAGCCTTCAAGGATTCTAATCCCTCGATATGCCGCCTCGCGATGACCCGGCCGTAGACCTGGCCAAGCCGCTTTTCGATCTCGCGGACGGCAATCGACATATCCCCGACCTGAATCGTCAGCTCCATGACGGATCGCTTCACGGTTGTCGCGCCCATCATTTTTGACGGGGCAGGCGCGTAGGTTAGCTTTCCCGTTTCTCCGGGACCGGCGCCGGCATCGGCTTGGCTTGCCTTCTCTTTCTGCTCGGACAGGGACGATTCAGGCACCCGCCCGGCCTCCTGCTTGATCGCCCTGTGCGGCGCCTCGCCCAATGCCTCCGCCCGGACCTGCGGGACATCTTTTTTTCTCGGCGCTGTGACCGGGATATCGGATTTCGCGACCGGTGGAAGCCCTTCCCGGGACGGCGCCTGTGAATTGACTAGCCTGTCGGCTTTCCCGCCGTTTTCAGCCGGGGTGGCGGCAAAGTGCTGCCCGTCCCTTCCAGGGGGGGGCGCGGCGGGGGCCTGCCTGGCGTGGGTTGCGATGGAAGAAGCGGCTGGCGCCCCCGGAGATTCGGCGACAATCTTGCCCTTTCCGGATTCCATCACAGGCAAGGGAAGCGGTGCCATCTGTTTCATTTCGGGCTCGCCTTGCTGGTAGACATAGAAGCCGAGGACGGCGATGAGGAGGGTGGCCAGAGCCTGGATCGGGACCTTGATGTGCCAGGGGGAGAAAAGTTTCCGGAGGAAGCCTTGTTTCTGGCCGGCCGCTACCCGGACCCGCGACATGATCCTCTGCTCGAAGAACGGTGGCGGTTCCACCTCCTCGAGTCCATGCAGGACTTCCTCCCACTTCTTCAGGTCCGCCAGGGCCTGTCTGCAGCTCGGGCAGGCGGCCAGATGCCCCTCGACGCCTTCTCTCTCTTCCGGAGAGAGCAGATCCTCCAGATGGGCCGGAAGCAGGTTTTCGATCTCGTTGCAGGTCATTTCAGATCACCGAATACCCGGAGCAGGCTGTCCTTCAGGGCATTTCTGGCCCGGAAGAGCCGCGACTTGACGGTCCCTTCCGGCAGTTTCAGCATGACGCCGATCTCTTCATAGGAAAAACCCTGGATGTCCCGGAGAACGAGGACCTCCCTCTGTTCATCCTCCAGGGAGCCTATGCACTCCTGAACCTTTGAATCCCGTTCGCGCTTCTCGATCCGTTCGACAAGTGACTCTTCCGAGGAACAGAGCCCGTTCAGGAGATGACCGCCTTCAGGTTTCATGGGATCGTCGAGCGACACCCCCTCGCGGCGGACGCGTGTGGTTTTTTGCGCCATGTGTGTTTTCGCATGATTCAAAACAATGCCGCAAAGCCAGGTGGAAAAACGGGCATCCCCCCGGAACTTTCCGATTGCCCGGAAGGCCGCCAGAAAGGCCTCCTGCACGATGTCGCAGGCGTCGTCGTAATCTCCGATCATCCTGTAGGTAATGTTGAGCATCTTCTTCTGGTGCCTCCTGACCAGGACCGCGAACGCTTCCGTATCCCCCCGCCGGCAGCGTGCGACAAAACCGGCGTCATCATCCCCGACGGCCCGGTTCTGCGCATCCCCTGGAATATGTGTCTCCGGCAAGGTGTTTCCTCCTGTCATTGCGTGCGGAACGAGGCAATTCCGAAACTACAACTGCTCTTTCAGGCTACCACATTGGTCCGCGCCGCGCAATGACAGAATATCCGCCGCCCCTTTTTCACGTTCTGATATCTTTGAAAAATGCCTTCGCCGCTTCTGAACCATTTTTTACCGCATAGCAAGACTCTCGCCATGTCAGGGCAATACATGCATCGGCGGCGGCGGGGCGTAGCCATAATCGTTCCAGAAGCGATTGTAGGGGCGGCCGGGAGGTTTTGCACAGTTGACCACACCCAGCCTGCAGAGGGTCGAGCGCCATTCATACTTGAGGTAGACGGTCTCTGTCGCCCGCTTCTCCGGCTCGAAGGCCACAATCTGCGAGGGAGAATACTCTTCCCGGCCATAGCCGGTGCCGGCGCTTTCCAGCATCTGTTCCGATCGGTCGGCCCTTTTCTTCATCTGCTCACCGGGGGTAGCCGCAGGCGCCCTTTCTGACTTGCCGACTGCACCCGCTGCCTTACTCTCATGGCTGCGCCCATAGCCGGGGCCTGTCTGGGACAGGGGCATCGGCGGAATGTAACGCTGCACTTCCGCATAGGTTGCCACGACGATCACTCCCATGGCGCTCCCGTCGCCGAAGGCGGCCGCGTACGAGTCGGGCGCGTCGGTGAAGAAGAAGCGGTTAACGCGATCCTGGGATGTGCGCCAGCCCGAGAATTGTCCCGAACCGTAGGGTTCCAGAATGTACATGCGCTCGCTGTTTTTCAGCCAGGATTTGGCGCCGCTGATGATGTTGCGGCCGTCCACCGCGATCACCAGACCGACCCGCCGGTTGAGACGATTCCTTACTTCGATGCGGTAGTGGTCTCCCTTGACCGCTTCGGCGTGCACCTTTTGCACCCCGGGGCGCGTCTTCACCGGATAGGTCGGCAAAGTCCGGCCGTCATCGGTCACGATGCGCACGTCTACAGCGCTCCCGACACCCCCTGCCCATACGGTTGCCGCACAAACTGCGATTGCCAGAGCCAGCATGACGATTGAAATTGTTTTCATGATCCATTCCTCCTTGAAAGTTGTTTTGTAACTTTAGACAGGCGGAGGCCGCGAAAAGTTCCCGGAAATTCTTTTTTGTGGTCATTATTTCATGTGGTCATTATTTCATTGACATACAAAACTGTTCTGCTTATACTTCTCCCCCACGGAAGTAATGTCTTATCAAATTGAATTAATTGACGAAGGAGGGTGCAATGGCAGAAGAGATCAATTTTGCGGCCATTCCGCAGACGGCGATTCGAGTAATAACAAGTCCGGCAGAATTCTACCGTGAAATGCCGAAATCGGGAGGTTTTGTTGAGCCCCTCGTATTCGTCGTTGCAATGGGGTGTATTGCCGGCATCATCCAGACCGTTTTCAATTTTGTCCTTTACTTCTCCGACATGGCCTTCATGGCCAAAGTCATGTCACTCATCATGATGCCGATTTTTGCGGCGATCGGGAGCTTTATCGGAGCGGCCATCCTTTTCTTCATCTGGAAACTCATGGGATCGCAGGAGTCTTATGAAACATCCTATCGATGCGCTGCCTATCTATCCGCGGTTACTCCTATCACAGCCCTCATCGGGATCATCCCCTACTTTGGGACATTAATCGGCATGCTGATCGGCCTTTTGTATGTCGTCATCGCCAGTGTTGAAGTGCACACCATTCCAGCGAAAAAGGCATGGCTTGTGTTTGGCATCCTGACAGCCGTTCTGGCTTTCGGCTCGCTGGGCGCGACTTATAAGGCCCGGCAGTTTGCCAAAGAGGCGGAGGTCCGAGGAAAGCAGATGGGAGAGGCTGCAAAGGTCATGCAGCGTGCCGCCGAACAGATGCAGCGCCAGTCTCTGCAGAGACAGCAAGACCAGCCGCCCTCTCAGGAGCAGCAGAGACAGATGCAGGAGGC
>JAPLJM010000271.1 GCA_026388595.1 Deltaproteobacteria bacterium | reverse complement strand
GCCGTCAACCGGTTCGGCAGCTCTTCACGGCTCTTGAAATAAAAGATGAGGGCAAAGGCGCCTACGGCAAGGGCCGCCGAGGTGTAAACAGAAAGACCCAGGAGTTCCCTAAAGATGGCGGTCATAAAGGCGCTCCCGGTGATCGCATAGATGACGTCAAAAATCAGGCGCTTTGTGCCCTTCGCCTCCCCTTTTTTGATGGAATAAACAAAAAAGACCAGGGGAAGCACGAAGGAAAGATGGAAGGCCCTGTGCCTCAATTCCTGGAGAACGCCGAATCCGGCCGTGTATATGTGGAATATGGAGAGGATGATCGTCATCACGAAAACAAGTTTCGCCGCGAGACCGGCGAGTTTCCTGAAACGCATCTCCGGGTCATATTTTTCGATTTGTTCCGGATCTTCCTGAAGTTCCGCAGAAAGAACCTTGCTCTCTTGGGTTGCCATAGTCCCTCAATAATTATTTTCGTGAAGTCATGAAAGACGGGTGGTATACATCTTCAAATAGAGATATTCTCCGAAACTGGTTTTTCTGATGCTGATTCTCAAGAGCGTGTTTCCTGCCAGCAAATAAAGTTTTAGGGGTTTGATGTCCTCTAATTTCAGTGTATTGTCGGTCCTCTCGTGGACCCAAAGATCGATAACAGGCAGGACCCGGCTCATTCCGGATACACGGTACCCGTTTTTCTCCCGGTGCAGCTTTTCATCACCTGTCAGCGTGCTGGGCAGGCCTGTATTGAAAGAGCGGATTGCCGTCTCGTATAAAATCATCCGGAATGAATCGTCAACCCTGAAATAATCCCACACCGGAGACAGCTCAACAGAATGGATGAAACCCAGCGCAAACTGATTTCCCGGCCGGACGATCCGGACAAAGAGGGGCCTGTCCTCCTTCAGCACATCAATCTGCAGGACGTGAAAGGGAATGAAAGCGAGGGCCGCAATCAGGACGGCCGCCATGATGACCGGGATTTTTCCTTTTTTCATAAAAACTGGGCACCCGTGAGAGAGTGCCCAGCTTGCCTTTCAATCCGAAACGGGTCCGTCCTATTTCTTTTTCGCCGCAGCCTTTTTCTCGGGCTTGATCAGGCCTTTTTCTTTATAATATTTCTCCGCACCGGGGTGAAGCGGTATCGCCATCCCGCTGAGAGCCGTCTTCAACTGGACGTTTTTACCCTGAGCATGGGCCTTTGCCATCAACTCGGCCCCGCTCGGTTTTTCCGGCGTGCCTTCGAAAAGGGCCTTGGTCATCTGGTATACCGTTTCCTCGGGGACATTTGCATCCACCACCCATTGGGCCATGGTGGTGATGGTGGGAACATCCTTGGCTGTCTTGTAGACATCCTTGGGGATAACGATCTTTGCATAGAAGGGGAAGGTCTTGGTCAGTTTTTTGATCATGGGCTCGTCGATGGGAACCATCGTGATCTTTGTGCCGAAGGCCAGTTCCTGGATAGCGGAGGTCGGCCAGCCGGCCGTCGTGAAGGTGACGTCGGCCTGTTTGTCCTGAAGCCGCTGAGCGGCCCCGGAGAAGCCCAGCCAGTCAACACTGGCAAAATCCTTATAGGTATAACCGTAGGCAGAAAGAACATTCAGGGTATCCACCTCAGTTCCGCTTCCCCGGTCGCCCGGGATCAACCGCTTGCCTTTGATGTCCTTGACCGTCTTGATCCCGGAGTCGGCTCTGGCGACGATCTGGATGGTCTCCGGATATAAGGAGGCGATGCCTCTTAAGTTCGGGACGGCCTTGCCCTCAAACTGGGCCTTTCCAAAATACGCATTATAGGCCACGTTGCTTTGGACGAAAGCCGATTCCGCCTGGCGATCCTTGATCAGGTTGCAGTTTGCCGTAGGTGCCTCCCGTACCGCCTGTGGAAATGACGAAAAACTTCTTTTGCGCAAAGGCGTTAACGGCAAACACCAGCGTCAGCGCAATCAGAACAGACAAGACAACCAGCAAATGTTTCTTTTTTGACATAAGCCCCTCCTCCTTTGTGTTATTTGGTTTGAAGAATTTTCAGGATAAGCCCTCCTGGTTCAAAGACCCTTACCCTGTCTGAATCGGACGCTGATTTTTCTCGGAAGTTTGAATTTCTTCGCTTCCGGACTTCCTGAAACGAAATCATTGAGATACCTAAAGACGTGATGGTTGTCGGATCCATGTTTGCAGATCGCACGTGACGCGTTTTGCACCTACTGCGTAAATGATTTGGTTATGAATGTCAATGCTTTTTCGTTTTGAGATCACATCGAATCGGAGTCCGTTTCATGGCCTTGCACTCGGTCCGGAGGCGGAACGAAACGCCGATGTCTGGAAAATCTTCGATCCGATCCGCCTTCCCGTCCCGCTTGCTGTTATTTGATCCGCCGGAAAACAATACAGGAATTGCAGCCGCCGAATCCGAAGGCGTTTTTCAAAACATGTTCCTGCCGCAATGTCCTTGCGCCTTCGGGCACACAATCCATCTCGATGGACGGATCGGGTGAATAATTAATCGTGGGAAGCACTTTTCCCCGCATCATTCCTTCCAGGGTGAAAATCGTTTCAATCGCGCTGGAGGCCCCCATGGCATGGCCGATCTGGGATTTATTGGCCGAGACCGGCGGGATTCTGTCTCCAAAAACCTCCCGCAGGGCGTCCGCTTCAACTTTATCCCCGACGCGTGTTGACGTTCCATGGGCATTGACCGCAGCAATATCGGCCGGCGTTAATCCCGCATGGCTGATGCTCTCCGCTATGCACCGCCGGACCGTCTCCAGGTTCGGCGCCACGAAGTGATGGGCGTCGGCCGTCATGCTCCAGCCCGCCATTTCAATATGATAGGATAGCCTCCGGAGATCCGCGAAGGCTCGGGTTGTCAGGATAACACACCCGGCTCCTTCCGAAACGACAAACCCCCTGCGGTCAATGGAAAAGGGGCAACTGGCTTTCTGCGGAGGCGGGTCCGGGTGGCCCTCTTTGGGCCGGAAAGCCCCGTTCATCGTTGCGAAGCTGGCAACGATCGTCTCGATCATCGGAAAATCAACGGCCCCGCAGATCACAACATCCGCCATGCCCTGTTCCAGCAGCAT
>JAPLJM010000096.1 GCA_026388595.1 Deltaproteobacteria bacterium | reverse complement strand
TTTCCGTAGCTGCCGTCGACTCGGAGTTTACCGAGGGTCGTGGTGGCCTCACCCTTGGCGCTTTTGACGGAATCAATCCCGCGCCCCACGATCCCCTTGCTGGAAGCGTATGCCCGGGCGGTTTCTTCGCTGATTTTTTCTCCTTTGTACAACTCCACGATATAGTCGTCAAAGGGGATCATTCCGAAGGCCTTTCCGGCCTGAATGATCTCATTGTAAGTTTTTCCTTCCGATTCGCCGTGCAGGATGGTGTCCTTCACGCGCAGGTTCTGCCCCATGATTTCAAAGGCGGCCACCCGCCCCCCGCCCTCTTTGGGCAGCAGCCGCTGGCAGACGATCCAACGCATCGTATCGGCCAGGCGGATGCGGATCTGATTTTCCTCTTCGGTGGAGAACATACCGAGAATTCGGTTGATGGTTTGTCCGGCGTCAACGGTATGCAGGGTGCTTAAGACCAGATGGCCTGTTTCGGCTGCGGACAGTCCGATTTCCACCGTCTCCCGGTCCCGCATTTCACCGACGAGGATGATTTTGGGCGCCTGACGCAATGCGGCTCGCAAGCCGCTGGCAAAGGTATCGAAATCATTTCCCATTTCACGCTGGTTGAAGGTGGCCTTCTTGTGGGGATGGGAATATTCCACCGGATCTTCAAGGGTTACGATATGGACGGATTTGTGTTCGTTTATTTCATTCAGGAGGGCGGCCAGCGAGGTGGACTTGCCACTGCCCGTAGCGCCGGTGACAAGGATGATGCCGTTTTTTTCCTCTGCCATTTTGTGAAAGGCCTCCGGCAGATTCAATTCCTGGAATGTGGGAATCTTCGTTTCCAGCTTGCGCAATACGACGGAGTAGTTTCCCCGCTGGGCAAAAATATTGACCCGGAAACGGGCCTTGCCCGCCAGTTCATAGGAGGAATCGCATGACCCCTCGGACAGCAGCGTTTCCGTCAGACGGCGGTCCGAATTGATGAGATTGAGCGAGAAGATTTCGGACTGGAGGGGGGTCAGCTGCGTGAAAGGGGGATCCAGGTCGACCCCGGCCAACTGTCCGTCGCTTTCCACCTGGAAAGGCTTGCCGACCGTAATGTTCAAGTCAGACACATTTCTGTATGAATCAAGCATTTTTCCCAAGATATAATCGATTTCCTGTTTTCTCATGGTTCCTCCCTTGTCTGTACTGCATCCCGCTGCCGCTGCCCTGTTTCCGGTTCAGGTCTCCCGGAATCCCGACAGGACGGTGCACGCGGTTGTTTTTCTCTATGCTTCCGTAAAATCCCCCGGCGCCGTTTTCAGGAAGGGTCTGAACTTGGTCTTGTCATTGGCCTTTATGTAGGCTTCATCGGGGCTGATCCAACCCTTGTTCAAGAGATCCATGATCGAGTCATCGAGCAGTTGCATGCCGAATTTTTTCCCCGTCTGGATCATGGAAGGGATCTGGAAGGTCTTGGCTTCCCGAACAAGGTTCCGGACGGCGGAATTGGCGATCATGATCTCCAGCGCCGCGCACCTGCCTTTTTTGTCGACACGTTTGAACAGCACCTGGGAGAGCACGGCCCTCAGTCCGTCCGCCAGGGTTGAGCGAATCTGCATCTGTTCGCTGGCCGGGAAGACCTCGATGACGCGGTCCACAGTCTTGGCGGCGCTCGAGGTATGCAGGGTGCCGAAGACCAGATGGCCAGTGGAGGCCGCTTCCACGGCCAGCCGGATGGTTTCCAGATCCCGCATTTCACCCACCAGGATGATATCGGGGTCTTCGCGCAGGGCGCCGCGCAGGGCCGCCGTGAATGTCTTGGTATGAATGCCCACCTCCCGGTGATTGACGATGCAGCTTTGGCTGGTATGGACAAATTCAATCGGGTCTTCAACCGTGATGATGTGGTCTTTCCGGGTCCTGTTCGCTTCATCGATGATGGCGGCCAGTGTCGTGGATTTACCGCTGCCCGTGGGTCCTGTCACAAGCACCAGTCCGCGCGGAAGCGACGCCAGCTTGGAAACCACGGCAGGGAGCCCCAGTTGATCGGCCGTCATGATCTTGGTGGGGATTTCCCGGAACACAGCGGCACAGCCGTACTTCTGCATGAAAAAATTGGCCCGGTACCGGGCGAGTCCGGGAATCTCATAGGCAAAATCCACGTCGCCCGTTTCTTCGAACTGTTTGACCTTATGCTCCGGGGTGATCTCGTAAAGCATGGCCTTGAGTTCATCGTTTTCCAGTACGTTGAATTTGATCCGCTCAATGTCACCCCGGATGCGAAGCGCCGGCTGCTGACCGGTGACGAGATGCAGGTCCGATGCGCCCTGTTCATGCATCAGCTCAAAAAAGGCGTCAATCTTTGCCATGGGGCTTCTCCTTTATATTTATTTGATTTATTTGAAAATATTTTAAAGACGCGGAGCTTACAACTATCACTTGACAGAAACAGATTACATCATATATACGGTGCCCGTCGGACTGCAAGGTTTTTCCGGATCGATCATCAAGGTCGGGGATGTAGCTCAACTGGGAGAGCGCGGCGTTCGCAATGCCGAGGTCAGGGGTTCGAGCCCCCTCATCTCCACCAACCTTTTTTGAACGGGGACCGGCATATGGCCTGTCCCCGTTTCATCATTCAAACAAGCCGTCAAACTGCCACTTCTTCCGCTTTTTCCAGTTGCCCCGGTGATAGACATAGCTGGCGATGAGCGGCAGGACGGAGGTGGCCTCGGCGAAAACCATCTGTTCAAAAACAGTATCCACCTTGCCCCAGGAACTGGCCTCCTTCAGCGTGGAGCTGGAGCAGGCCCCATCGCGCATGTCGGCCACCGTGATCTGTATGGCATACTTGTGCATGGGCACATTTTTGCCCAGAATTTCCGCACAGATGACTGTGTCCTGCGCAAAGTTTTTCGGTGCGCCGCCTCCGATGATGAAGAGTCCGGTGGATTTGGCTTTGATTTTAACCATGGTTAATTCCCGAAAATCCTTCACGGAATCAATGGAGACATGATTCCGGGGGTGCTGCACCTGATGCAGGACCAGGCCGAAGCCGGCGCTGCTGTCGGAGAAGGCGGGACAGAAAATGGGGACGCCGTTTTCATAGGCGGCCTGAACGAGGGAATCCTTTTTCCGGGCATGCGTGGTCAGATAACGGCCCATTTCCCGGATGAACTCCCGGGAGGAATAGGCGCGCGGCGGCAGCGCATCTGCGATCTCCTTGATGGTCCGGTCGCAGACCTGAAGCTCTTCCTCATCGATAAAGGTATCATAAATGCGGTCAATATACAGCTTTCGCAGTTGCTGGTCGTCCACATGGGGACTGCCCTGATAGTGCCTGAAGCCCAGGGCTTCAAAAAAATCCATGTCCACGATCGTGGCGCCGGTCGCGACGATGGCATCCACCATGTTATTTTTAACCATTTCCGTGTAAATCTGCATACAACCGGCGGCGCTCGTGCTGCCGGCAATGGTGAGGATGACGGCGCATTTTTTGTCGGCGAGCATCCGGTCATAAATATCCGCTGCCACAGCCAAATCACGGGCCGCAAAAGACATGCCGCTCATGGCGGTGACGATGGGTGTGGCGTCGAAGGCCGTAATGTCGATGTGCTGGACCGGCTGCTTCAGAAGGTCTTTCTTTTTCATAAAATGCCCTGGCGTTGATTCCTTCTCGTTTTTTTGTGTTTATAAAGCATGTTTTGGGAAATGTCAATGATGAGGTGGCCCATTCATTCATCCCTTGTCAGACCCTCGAAATTCTGATACTCCCATTGCCGGCAATATGGATGGAGACCTCCGAAAAATGGCTTCGCCGCGTCTCAAAAATCTTTTCCGCTAAGAGGATGACCAGACGTCATCATGATTCAGGACAAGCCGAAAACGTCCTCTCTGGAAAGGCGGAAAACATTTGATTCGCCGCTCGCGAACCATTTTTCAAAGGTCATGCAAAGCTCTTGGATCATCAATCATGAAAGACATGTTGACCGTATCGGAACTGAACGATCACATCAAAGACCTGCTGGAGGAAAGCTTTGATCTCCTCTGGGTGGAGGGGGAAGTGTCCAATCTGCGGCGGCCGGCTTCCGGTCACGTCTACTTTACCCTGAAGGACGAAAAAAGTCAGGTGCGGGCGGTGATGTTCCGTTCCCCCTATGGGCAGAAAGCCTCCCTCCGGTCTCAGCCGGCCCGGTTTGACCTTGAAGAAGGCACACAGATCATCTGCCGGGCCAGACTCAGTGTTTATATTCCCCGCGGCGAATATCAACTGATCGTGGAGGCGGTGGAGCCCAAAGGCATCGGCGCCCTGCAGAAAGCCTTCGAGCAGTTGAAGCAGCGCCTGCAGGGCGAAGGCTGCTTCGATCCGTCCCGAAAGCAGGCAATCCCCTTCCTGCCCCGCAAAATCGGGGTGATTACCTCGCCCACAGGCGCCGTGATCCGGGACATTCTGACGGTCACCCGCCGCCGCTTCTCCTCCGTGCCGATCTTGATCGCACCGGTGCGTGTGCAGGGCGCAGAAGCGCCGCCGGAAATCATTCGGGCGATCAAGGATATGCAGGGCGTCGCAGACGTCGATGTGATCATTCTGGCCCGGGGGGGCGGATCGCTGGAGGATCTGGCGCCGTTCAATGATGAAGGCGTGGCCCGGGCGATTTTTCATTCGCGGATACCGGTCATTTCGGCGGTGGGCCATGAGACGGATTTTACGATTGCCGACTTTGTCGCTGACCTCCGGGCGCCGACCCCATCGGCGGCGGCCGAGCTGGTTCTGCCCATGAAGCGGGATCTGATCGCTTCTCTGGAAGCGCTTCGCCTGAGAATGATTCAGCAGCAGCAGCGTCGGTTGGCCCGGTTTCAAGAGCAGGTCTGTACTTTGACAGAACGGCTGAAGGACCCGAAAAGAAGGCTGACCGATATCCGTCTCCGCGTCGATGACAGGCTGGACAGGCTGCAAAGGGTCTTTAACGGTCAAATGGGGGTGCGACGACAGACCCTGCTCCAGCGGGAAACCCGCCTGCTGCACGCCGGCCCGCAGGTTCGCATCCGGGATGAGCACTTTCAACTTGAAAACCTGCGGAAAAATATGATAGCCAGCACGATCAACACC
>JAPLJM010000284.1 GCA_026388595.1 Deltaproteobacteria bacterium | reverse complement strand
ATGGTCGATCATCCCAGGCATCCCTTTAACGGTTGTGTGGGCAAAGTCGTGGGAAGGCGGGGAAACCGGACACCGGATGATATGTGGATTCTGATCTACTTTGCTTCGAAAATGAGAAGTTATCTGGTACCGGAATCAATCCTGTGTCTGCAAGAAGAACCCGCGCCTTCCGGCAAGGCCATGCATTAATATTTCTGAATACCGGATGTGGTAACGACACCGCTGATCAGCTCCGGCGGTGTCAGGTCAAAAGCCGGGTAGTATCCCTTCACTTTGGCCCCGCTGATGGCATTGCCCTGAAACTCAAGCACTTCCCGTGAATCCCGCTCCTCAATGGAAATAACGGGCGCAGATAGCCAACTGCAGGGTTCCCACCTTGTTGGCCACCACGCCGTCCATGGCAATCCGGTCCGCCGCCGTGAAGACCTTCTGGATCATCCCCTGTGACATACACCAGGCTGCCATATTATCGGTGATCAGCGTCGTATCCATTCCCATTTCACTGACGGACCATGCCGTGAGCCTGGCCCCCTGCAGATAGGGACGTGTTTCCGTGCAGACGACCTTGATATCCTTGCCGTTGTCCCGGGCATACTGCAGCATGTAGAGAAGTCCGGCCCCGGCAAAACAGTGTGTCAGGATGGTATCACCAGAGGCAAGCAATGACTCCCCCTGCCGTCCCGTTTCCTGAGAAATCTCCCGCTGCCGGACCAGCGCCCGCTGCAGATATGCCAGAATGACCTCTGAGGGGGGTTGACTGCTTCCGGCCTGATCGATCTTTTCCAGGACTTTATGAAGGAGAGCGGCCAAATGAAAACCTGTGGGCCGTGTGGCCATCAGCAGCGACGCCGCCTTTTTCAGTTGCATCCGGTCCTCGGCCTGCCCTTCCCGCTCCAGCCTCCGGGCGGCAAGATAGAGACCGAAACCGGCTGTAATTCCCGGATGGCCCGGGCCACCTCCTCTGCTTCCGTGCAGTAGACGGGCATCACCATGCCCGGCAGTTTCCGGCGGTCAATGATGATCAGCGCCTCGTCCTCCAAATAAACATTATTTTCCAGATTCATCAACAGCGGTTCAAACACAATTTCTCCTCACTGCTTAAAAAAACAGGCCTGCACCCTGCATTGAACCGATTACGCCCCTTCGGGAATACTGAAGCGCCAGGCGCAGAACCATTCTTCCGGGTGCGTATCGGGCGGACAGCCGACACATTCACAGCGGATCCGGCTGTCGATCGTTTCACCAAACATCCGGTATTCCACCAGTCCGGCGGATTTGCAGGGATAATCCTCCAGGCCCTGGCGCTTCCGGGCCGACTGGACACGGCAATCGTTCATCTGAAAGACGATGCTGTTCGGACCTTCATCGATGATCGACTGGACATTGATCCGAGCATACATCCTGAATCTCAAAGCTTTTTTCATCCCTTCCATGCCGGCCTGTTCCGGCAATCCCAGAAACTGCTTGATCGACCAGGTTTCAAAGGGGGCAAAGCGCGTCCAGCAGGAATCGTTGCAACGCTTGGCGTCATACATGTCACGCGTGTTTTCCACGGCCTGGAACCAGACGCCATCATTGGCAAGCCAGTTCACACCGAGGTTGTTGATCAGATTGATCAGGGCTTCTTTCGGCATATCCAGCAGCGGTTTCGGAATGCCGTCTTTCATTTCAAAACCCAGCACCTTGGCAAGCCGGTTCATCTGAATGTTGTAGCTGTTCTTCTTTGCAACCTTCATGATCTCAAGGGCTTTTGGAACACCAAATTGATGCTCCACCTCCGTAAACCAGAGGGTATAATGGACAATAATCCGGTGGAACATGTCCAGGGCAAATCTCGCCAAATCCTCTTGATTCAAATCCTCCGGCTTCTCAACCTGCAATGCCAACACCTTCTCGTCTGCAACCATTTGAACCCCTCCTTCGTTATTGTATTTAATTATTCAACGACCTTCGCAGGGTTTTCATCCGTTCCTTATATCTTGATGAAAATCAGGCCATTTCCGTCTTATTTCCATCTATGATTTTTTATGTTTTTACCTTGACAAAGAAGCTATTCCGTAATATCAGGACATGCGGTAAGTAAGGTAGCATCACTCACCGGCAAGCCACAAGACTCATGCTGTACGCAATT
>JAPLJM010000145.1 GCA_026388595.1 Deltaproteobacteria bacterium | reverse complement strand
TGAAAAAGGCCGGACCGAAAAAAGTCATAAACCAGGCGATGGCCCCGGCCTGCCCCATGGATCCGGCAATCTGTCGGAAAAAATCGGCGTTGATCAAAAAGAAGCCTGTTGTCAGGACCCACAGCAGACCGTAAATAATTTGCAGATGAAGACGCTTCATGTCCCTTCTCCTACCGGATATAACTGTATAAGGCAAAAGATTTCTTACACGATTCCACTTTGCAGTCTGAGAAAAATATGGTAGACACCCGCCATTGAATTTCTTCGGTTTTACAAATATTTAGAGCCTTTGAAATACTGTTCGCCGCTTGCGAACCATTTTTCACCGGTTATGAAAACTTTCATATTTAGAGGGATGTCATGGGAGATCATCACCTGTTTCTGAAACCCTGGGGCGGTATCCGGGCAGAGGATTGGTACGACTGGAAATGGCAGTTTAAAAACAGCCTCCGGACTGTTGCCCCGGGGGCCGTTGAGATCGATGGCTCCCCATGGCTGCACAAAGAGCTTTTATCCGTCACGGAGACCTATCCCTTTCGCGTGACGCCCTATTATCTTGCATTGATGGATCTTTCGGATCAAACGGACCCCCTGCGGCGGCAGTGTTTTCCCGATCCACAGGAAATACATTTTTCCCTGGGCGGTGTGGATGATCCCCTTGGGGAGCAGTGCGACATGCCGGTTCCGGGCCTGATCCATCGCTACGCCGACCGTTGTCTGATCATGGCGACGAACGTCTGCGCCATGTATTGCCGCCACTGCAACCGCAAGCGGTTGTGGGGGAGGGGGCCGTTTGCCGGAACGCAGGCTTACCTTCAGCCCATGTTCGATTATATCCGGGGGAAAAAAGAAATTCGCGAGGTGATTCTCTCCGGCGGCGACCCGCTGACCTTGAGCGATCGGTCCTTGGCCTGGATGCTTGCATCCCTGCGCAGCATTCCGCAGGTGGAGGTCCTCCGGATCGGCAGCCGGATACCCGTGGTTATGCCCATGCGCATCACGCCGACATTCTGCAAGATGCTCCGGAAATACCGTCCCCTCTGGTTCAATACTCAGTTCAACCATCCGCGGGAAATCACCCCCGCCGCCGCCCGTGCCTGTGAGATGTTGTTGGAGGCCGGTATCCCCGTTTCGAATCAGTCTGTGTTGCTGCGGGGGGTCAATGATTCCTACGGGGTCATGCAGGAGCTGCTTTATAGCCTGCAGCGCATTTCCGTGCGGCCCTATTATCTGTTCCAGTGTGATCCGGTCCGGGGGACGGATCATTTTCGGGTGGACCTATGGAAGGGTCTGGAGATCATGGAAAAGCTCTGGCGCAATATCTCGGGCCTATGCATGCCCCGGTATGTTGTCGATCTTCCCGGCGGCAAAGGGAAGGCGCCCCTCCAGTCTTTTTCATTTCTGTCTGCGAATAACATGAATTCAAGTGAACATTTTTTTGACAAGAATTGCTAAATGCTTTAAGGAAGCTACATTATCCAGTAGGCAGTCCCGCGTAAAATGAATCCGGACGGCTGAATGCTGAATCACCACGAACAGGAGAGAAAAAGCCATGTACACCGCCAGTGACTTGAGAAAAAATTTGCGGATTAAAATCGATAATGAGCCCTATATCGTTACAGAATTCAATTTCGTTAAACCGGGTAAAGGCCAGGCTTTGTATCGCTGTAAACTGAAGAATATGATTACGGGGAGCCAGTTTGAACGAACCTTCCGCTCTGTGGACACCTTCGAATCCGCCGATCTTCAGGAAAAGAAAATGCAGTACCTCTATCAGGAAGACGGGAAATACTGTTTTATGGACAATGTCAGCTTCGAGCAAGTTTTCCTGACGGGAGAGCAGGTGGGTGATGCTCGAAATTTCCTGATTGACAATATTGAATCTTCCATCCTTTTTTTTGAGGACAGGCCGCTGGGAACCAGCCTTCCCAATTTTGTGGATCTTGTGGTGACCGAGGCGGAACCCTGGGCCAAAGGGGATTCCGTCACAGGCAACACCAAACCCGTCACGGTCCAGACGGGCTATAAGATCCTGGTGCCGGTCTTTATCGAGGAAGGCGAGAAAATACGGGTAGATACAAGAACGGGAGAGTATCTGACCCGCGTCAAAGAATAAATGATGACGACATCGTAAAAAATCCATATGCTGCGTTGCGCTGCATCCTTCGTCGTTGCGACGTACGCAAAAGTACGCCTCACTCCTCAGGAATTGCGCGCCTTGCCTATGGAGCTTTTTACTTCGTCGTCTTAATTTTGATTTTTTTACGAGGTCATCAATGATGGATCCCGTGGATGAATCCTGGCCGCTGGCGAAAAAGCAGGATGCCCTCCGGCGCAGGGCCGGAATAATCCAGGCGATCCGCCGGTTCTTTTACGGCCGGGACTATCTTGAAATTGAAACACCGATCAGAATCCCCGCGCCTGCGCCGGAAGAGCATATAGACGCCCCACCCAGCGGCGACTGGTTTTTGCAGACGTCGCCCGAGTTGTGCATGAAGCGCTTGGTTGCCGCGGGATATGACAGAATCTTCCAAATTTCAAAATGCTTTCGTATGGCCGAGTGCGGCCGCCTGCATCTTCCTGAATTTACGATGTTGGAGTGGTATTGCCGGGGAAGCGATTATCAGGCGCTCATGCAGGAATGCGAAGCGTTGATTCTCTCTGTTGCATCGGTGTTCGGCAGCGCCGATGTTCTTTTTTATCAGGGGAAAAAGATTACCTTAGACATTCCCTGGGAGCGTATTTCCGTTGAGGAAGCTTTTGCACGCTACGCTTCTTTATCCATGCAGGAAGCCCTGGAAAAAGACTGTTTCGACGAAATGATGGCCTGCCGGATTGAACCCTGCCTCGGAGAGGGGCGCCCCGTTTTTCTTTATGATTATCCCGTGTCGCGCGGGGCGCTGGCCAGGGCAAAAAAATCGGATCTCGCACTGGCGGAGCGGTTCGAACTCTACATGGGTGGCATTGAACTGGCCAATGCCTTTTCTGAGCTCACGGACGAAAAAGAACAGCGGCTGCGGTTTGAAAAGGCTCAGCA
>JAPLJM010000101.1 GCA_026388595.1 Deltaproteobacteria bacterium | reverse complement strand
CAGGGATGGGTGCAGGCGCGCCCGATCACGCCGGGAAGGATGCACTTTTCCCGGATCAGGGCCAGCGAATCGTCAAAGCGATTATTTCTGATCAGTTCGATATAACCCGGAATATCAAGACTTGCCGGACAGGCCTGCATGCATGGCGCGGTGACGGCCGCCGCATAGGTCCTCTCAGCCGGCTTGGCCTTCCCGTCGAGCAGGGCGGTGAAGTCCGCTTTATAATATTTTACGGCGTCCAGCACCGGCGTCAAAGCCGAGGCCCGCCCGAAGTTGCACTTGCCGTTGGCGGCAACGCCTTTGGCAGTCTCCTCGATCTCCAGGAGATCCTTTTTTGCGCCTTTGCCTTCAGCCATGGCTTTCAGGATATCCAGGACCCTGTCGATGCCGATCATGCAGACGGAGCATTCGCCGCAGGACAGCTTCCTGGCTTCCTTAAGATAAGCCACCGTCAGGGACAGGATGTCTGCCTTGGGGTCCGTCACGACCACACCGTTCCACCCCATCATGGCCTTGATTTTTTTGCCGTCAAGCTGGACAGGAATGTTCATGTCTGTGGGTTTCTGGGCCTTTGCGGGGGCGCCCTTGCGATTATCCACAATCTTACCGTTCCAACTGCTAAATGAGACTGTATTCATGCTTAAGCCACCTTATCCTGTATTTTTATATGGATCATGCCTGACTTTTTATGACCAGGGCACCGATGTTTTAACCTTGTGCATTAGCTTTCTATATTCTTTGTCAACAAGGGCCTGGACCTTGGCAACGTCCGAGGGGTCCAGATGCCGGAATCGTCCCTGCAGCTTCAGGTAGTCTTCCACCGGACGCCGCGGCTCGGGCGTCTCCATCGTCAGGCGGTATTTGCCGTTCTCCACTTCATAAAGCGGGAAGATGCCCGTTTCCACCACCAGGCGGCCCAGCTTGATGGTCTGCTCCGAGGCGGCGCGCCATCCCGTCGGACAAACCGTGTAGACGTGGACGTAGGCGGGACCTTTCACCGCTTTGGCTTTTTTTACTTTCTCCATCAGGTCCAGCGGATAGCTTGGACAGGCCGTGGCGACATAGGCCAGATTATGGGCTACCATGATCTCGGCCACATTCTTCTTGCCCGTGCGCTGGCCCTTGATGGCCTTGCCCGCCGGGGAGGTCGTTGTCGCCGCCATGAAGGGCGTGGCGCTGGAGCGCTGGATGCCCGTATTCATGTAGGCCTCGTTATCGAGACAGAAGAAGACCATGTCATGGCCGCGCTCCATGGCGCCGGAAAGGGACTGCAGGCCGATATCCACGGTCCCGCCGTCCCCGGCGATGGCCACGGACTTCACGTCCCGGTCGGCGATCTTGCCCTTGCGACGCAGGGCCTTCAGGCCCGCCTCCACACCGGAGCCCACGGCGGCGGCGGCATTTTCAAAGGCCACATGGATGTAAGGGGTTTCCCAGGCCGTGTGGGGATAGGCCGTGGAGATGATCTCCATGCATCCCGTCGCATTGGAGACGACCACGTCCTCGCCCAGGGCCTTCATGATCATACGCAGCCCCAGGACTTCCCCGCATCCCTGGCAGGCACGGTGTCCGGAACTGAAAAACTCCCTTTTTTCTATCAGCTTCGGTGCATATAATTCAAAATTCTGTACGGTATTCATCATTCCCTCACCCCGTAATATTCGTAGGATTCGTCTTTCTTTTTACCGGCCCGCGCCACCATGTCGATGAAGTTTTCAACGGTCACATCCCGACCGCCCAGCCCCATGATGAAATCCACGATCCTGGGCCTGTCCTTGTCGTGGAACAGCAACGATTTGATTTCCGTGGCCACGGGACCGCCGGCGCCGCCGAAGGAGACCGCCCGGTCCATGACGATGAGCGTCTTGCACCCCTTGATGGCCATCCGGAGCTCTTCCAGGGGGAAGGGCCGCCAGAGCCTCAATTTGACCAGGCCGATCGGTTTTCCCGCTTTGCGCAGTTCGTCAACGGCCACCGACGCCGTCTCTCCCATGGACCCCATGGTGAGGATCATCGTGTCGGCCCCTTTCGTCTTGTAGGTTTCCACCGGCTTATAGGCCCGGCCGAACTGCTTCTCCCATTCATTCCAGATCTTGACGATCGTTTTCTTGGAATTGATGAGTGCCGTATCCTTGGCCTTCAGGGTTTCGGTGAAGATCTCAGGCATATTGAAGCAGCCCATGGACATGGGTTTGTCCGGATGGAGGGTTGCATAGGGGACGCGGTCCGGGAGAAACTTATTGACCTCCGCCTGGGTGGGAAATTCCAGGGGTTCGATCATGTGGGTCAGCTGAAACCCGTCCATGTTCAGCACGGTCGGCAGCATGACGTCGGCATGCTCGGCGATCTTGAAGGACTGAATGGTCATGTCGATGACTTCCTGTCCGTTTTCAGCGTGCATGACGATCCAGCCGCTGTCCCGCTGGGGCATGATGTCCGTATGGTCGTTCCAGATATTCAGGGGACCCGACACCGCGCGGTTTGCATTACCCATGACAACGGGCAGGCGCATCGCCGAAACGATGGGCAGAATCTCATGCATATACATCAGGCCCTGGGAACTGGTCGCCGTATAGACCCGGGCGCCCGTCGCACTGGCGCCGGCGCAGGCGCTGATGGATGAGTGTTCCGACTCGACGGTGATAAACTCGGCGTCAATCCGGCCGTCGTGAACAATGTCCGACAAATGTTCGGCGATATGGGATTGGGGGGTGATCGGGTAAACCGCCGCCACATCGATGTTGCACAGGCCGACGGCCTCCGCCGCCGCAATGCCGACTTCCATTCCAATGCGTTTGCCCATGTTACACCTCCTCCTCAATCATGGCGATCGCCTGCGGCCAGCACTCATGGGCGCAGATGCCGCAGCCTTTGCAGTAATCGAGATTCGCCTCAAAAAACCCCTCGGTGGTCTCAGAAATGCAGCCTTCCGGGCAAAACATATAACAGATCCCGCACTTGATACATTGCTTGTTTTCCCAGATGGGACGCTGGGCCCGCCAACTGCCCGTCTTATAAGTACTGGCGCTGCCCGGGGTAAAAACCATGCAGCCAGGGGTTACTTCATGCCAGGCTTCCGGCCATTTCTTCTGTTTCATGGGAACACCTCGATTATTTTTTACTTCGCAATTTTGACGTTGTCATAGGCCCGCTTGAGGGCCTTTTTGTTTCTGGCGGCGATCCGGCCAAACCGCTCCTCAATGGGGGCGTCCAGGGATTCAAACTTCAATACCTTGGTCGCCTTGAGAACCGCACCGATCATGGTCGTATTGGCGATGGGAACGCCCAGCTCCTCGCGGGCGATGTGTGTTGCGTCCACCGTGGCCAGGTTTCCTGTGTACTTCAACTTATCCCGGAGGTCCTTCGCCGGCTTCGCCGTGTTGATCACCAGCAATCCGCCCGGCTTGAGGCCATCCGTGACATTGACCAGGCCAATCAGGCTCGGGTCAAGGACCACGACCACGTCCGGGTGATAGATCCCGGATCTGATCTTGATGGGCTTTTCGGATATCCGGTTATAGGCCATTACCGGCGCACCGCGGCGCTCGGGTCCGAATGCCGGAAAACCCTGGGCGTACTTTCCCTCTTCGATTGCCGCGAGGGCCAGCAGTTCCACAGAGGTTACCGCTCCCTGGCCACCTCTTCCATGCCACCTTACTTCAATCATGTGATTATTCTCCCTGTAATTTTGGATTACTTTATCGGACGATGTGCAAAGATGCCTTCTTTAAGACGCTCCCTCATATTAGAAATCAACCCGTCTGTCAACAGCAATTTTTTCCAACACCTCCCGGTATAGATCCCTTCCCCGCGTGTCGTTGATGACCACCAGCGGCAGTCGGAGAACCTCCAGCCGCATAATGGCCTCCGGCCCCAGATCATCATAAGCCACCACTTCCGCTTTTTTGATGCACCGGGCCGTCAGGGCGGCGATCCCGCCGATGGCGCCGAAATAAACGGCTTTATGGCTTCTTATCGCGTCCAGAACCTCCGACGACCGTTTTCCCTTGCCGATCATGCCCCGCAATCCGGCTTCGATCACGTGAAGGCGTCCATCCGGTAGCTGGTGGTCGGCCCGATGGAACCGATGATCTGTCCGGGCCGGGTCGGCGTCGGGGCCGCGTAGAACATGATCTCGTTCTGAAGGTTGATCGGAAGGGTCTCACCCCGGCCAATCGCCTCATAGAGGCGGCGGTGCGCCACGTCACGCCCGGTATAGATCCCTCCGCTCAATAAAACGCGCTCTCCGACATTCAGGTTCGCGCAGATGTCAGCCGTCAGGGGGGCTTGAATTTCAAAAGGTTTTTGCATTAGATGAAGCTCTCCGGGAATCAGATGACCGCTTCCTTATGGCGGATCACATGGCACTGGATGTTCACGGCCACGGGGAGGCTGGCAATGTGGCAGGGCGTCATTTCGCAATGAACGGCCAGCGATGTGGTGACGCCGCCGTAGCCCTGGGGGCCGATCCCCAGCCGGTTGATTTCCTCCAGCAATTCCGCCTCCAGCGCTGCCAGGCGTTCATCCCGCCGGTTCGGTTCGCCCAGCGGCCGGAGCAGGGATTTCTTTGCCAGAATCGCCGCCGTTTCCAGATTCCCGCCGATGCCCACGCCGATCACCGTCGGCGGGCAGGGGTTCGGTCCCGCTTTGGCCACCTGTTCAAGCACATAACGCTTGATTCCCTCCCGTCCCACCGCCGGCACCAGCATGACAACGCTGCTCATATTCTCGCTGCCGCCGCCCTTGGGCATGGCCATGATCCTGATCCGGCAGCCGGGGACGACCTCGGTATGGATGACGGCCGGCGTATTGTCGCCTGTGTTTCGCCGGTCCAGGGGATCGCAGATCGACTTGCGCAGGAATCCATCCCTGTGAGCCTGCCGGACGCCCTCCTGGACGGCTTCCGTGTAATCGCCCTCTGTCACATGCACATCCTGCCCCAGTTCAATAAACACAAGGGCCAACCCCGTATCCTGGCAGAGCGGCAGGCGAT
>JAPLJM010000059.1 GCA_026388595.1 Deltaproteobacteria bacterium | reverse complement strand
TCATGTTGTCATTCTGAGCAGCGTAAAGATCTCATATCAATAAAGATTTTTTGTTGTTTCATTATGACAGGAAGCGCCTTCTCTCTTTTATTATCGCCAACCCAGATCAAGATCCATGTCCTTCGGGGCCTCCACATTCACCGTGGTCACGATGGATTTCTTTTGTCCCGCAAGCGCCTCGAGGTTCCAGATCCAGGTGGTTGTATTTTGCTCCGAGGGTTCGGGGTTATTTTTAAGTGTCATTTTAATCCGTTCATCGCGGATCTGGGGAAGAGATTCTTCCATCCGGACCTTGACGGCCGTGTTGCGCTTGTTTTCAATCTCCACACGCCATTCCCATTTGTAGGTCTGCTTATCCGCCAGGAAGGTTTTCTCGCCGGACTGCTTTGTCAGCAGCTCGAATTTTGCGGTGACTAAGGGATCTTCCCCGAAGAAGATGCTGCCCTCTTTGCCGGCAAAGGCAAAATTACGTTTTCCCAAAATGGCGCCGTCTACCATGAAGATGGCCTGGCCTGATGGAATATCGCGGGCCTCCGCAAAATTGAGGGCGGCCCTGACGAAGGCCTTGCCGCTAAGGATCGGCCGGATCAGATGCGCAAAATCGGCCGACCAGGGTTCATCCTGAACCTTGACCCGCTGCCGGGCGCCGGCCGGCAGAGAAACCTTGCCCAGTTCCCAGAGAGAATAGGTGCTCTGCCGCACTTCCCGCGGCGCTGGCGGCGGTGCCAGTTCCACGGCTGCTGCCCCATCGGCATCTTCCCGCGAGGCCATCATCGCTTCCGACTGGATTTTTTTCCGGCTCGCTTTTTTATGGGTGACAACGGGACGGGGCCTGATGATCCAGGGGGGAAGATCCTGCGGCGTAATGGCCATTGCAGGCTGAAGCGTGGCCAGATTCATGGCAACCTGGCTCCAATCCTGTCCCGAACTCTGCCAGATTTCCGCTTCCCAGGTAAACAGGATCTGCTTGTCCTGTGGTCTGGCTTCGATGCGGTATAGAGGCGACCAGCCACAGCCGGACAGGTTGTAGGTGTAAGTTACGGAGGCGTCCACGGCGGTCGGCGAGCCTGCCAGGAGCAGCGTGACCTCCCAGATATTATCTTTCTTGCCTACCGTCTGATTCGACTCTTCCTCTAATTCTTTGATCCGCCTATCCAGCTTTTCCAGCAACGGTTCCTGGGCAAGTTTATCCTGAAAGGCCTTTTTGATGTTTCTTCCAATGGCCGCCGAGAAATTACCGGCGTCGGCGGGTGTCTTCACCTTGGCCTTGGTCTGCTGCTGCCAGAATTGAATCTGCGTCTCCAGGCCGCGAATGCCCGCCTGTATATTATTTCGTTCGCTTTTCAGGGCATCGATCTTTTTCCGCAGGTCTTTGATTTTATCATCATCCAGGCGGACGATCTGTCGCCAGGTCTGATCCATAATCCGGAGTTTACCGCCCGAACCAACACGGGTAATCAGGGACTCTGGATCAGCCTGGGTGGGCAGCGTGAAGACCGTTTTTTTCAGATTTCCCTCGGTCATGACTTTCAGCTTGGCAACTTCCACAACCTGTGCAGACGCCGGGAAAAGCGTGACCTCCCGGGGCGTGGCCTTACTTTGGTCGGGATAAAGAAAGAATAAAAAAGCAAAGCCGATGATCCAATAGGTTCTTATCTGATGTTTCATCGATGTCCTCCTGTCAATTTTCATTTGTTGTCAGCAATCATGGCCCCGATTTTTCGGACTTTTTCCATGATATCTTCCAGATCGGCGTGCAGCAGTTTCCTATCCTTCATCAGCAGTTTTCCGTTGATGATGGCGGTGGTTACATCCGCGCCCGATGCGGCATAGACGAGATGGGAATAGACCTGGTAAAGCGGTGTCAGGTGAGGTTTGTCCATATTCACAAAAATCAGGTCCGCACATTTGCCCGGTTCAATGGAGCCGATCCTGTCTTCCATTCCCAGGACGCGGGCGCCGCCTATGGTCGCCATGCTCAGGGCCGTCCGGGCGTCCAGGACCGTCGGGTCCATCATCGCAACCTTGTGCAGTCTCGCCGCCGTTCCCATTTCCCGGAAGAGGTCCAGGTCATTATTGCTGGCGCAGCCATCCGTCCCCAGCCCGACCGTAATGCCTTTCCGGAGCATCGCCGGAACGGGCGCCACGCCCACGGCCAGCTTCATGTTGCTTTCCGGGTTGTGGGACACCTTCGCATCGGTATCGCGCAGCATGTCCAGTTCCTCCTCATCCACCCAGACCGCGTGAACGCAGATGGTACGCTCATCCAACACGCCCAGTTGATACAGATAGCGGATCGACGTAGTCCCATAGCGCTCCCGGATAAGCCGCGTCTCATCCTGCGTTTCCGCCACATGGGAGATATAAAGGCAGTGACCTTCGCGTGCCACCTGCTTGAGGGTGATCAATGTTTCCGCCGTACAGGTGTAGGGGGTATGGCAGAAGAGGGCAGGGGAGATCAGTGGCGAACGGTCTTTCCATTTATCAATGAAACTCTCGGCAATCCGGATGTTCTTTGACGGGTCCGGATGGTCCGGCGTTGCAAAGTCGAGAAACCCCTGGCTGACGACCCCCCGCATGCCCATGTCGATGGCGGCCTGCGCCACGCCGGATTCATAGAAATAACCATCGCAGAAAGTGGTCGTTCCGGAGAGGATCATTTCAGCCATAGCCAGCCGGGAACCGTCATAGACCATGTGGCGGTTTACATATTTCGCCTCGGTGGGAAACATGCGGTCATGGAGCCATTCCATGAGCGGCAAATCATCGGCGAGGCCCCGAAAGCAGGCCATGGGCAGATGGTTATGGGTGTTGACGAGGCCCGGGAGGATGACGCAGCCGGTGGCGTTCAGTGTTTCCCTGGCTGTGAATTTCGCGGCAGGGGCGTCATCTCCTTTTTCCACGACCACAATCCGGCCGTTTCGGATGCCGATGACGGGGTTATCGATGATTTCCATGGCCCCGGACATGGTCAGCAGGGTGCCGCCGGTGATCAGGATATCGAAGGGAGTGGTATTTTCCATGTCATCCTTCCAGGCTCTGCTTTACGCGCACCGCAATGGCGCGCACCCGGCCCATGGCCTCGTTTTCATCGATGGTGAGCAGTTTGCGGTTTTCCATGACCGGCCTGCCGTTGATGAAAACCGTGTCCACGTCGGCGCCGCCCGCCGCATAGACCAGATGGGAATAGGGATGATAGAGCGGCGTCAGATGGGGTTTGTTGAGACCGATGATGATGAGATCGGCCTTCAGACCGGGCTTCAGGCGGCCCGTGAGATGGTCCATGCCCAGCGCCTTTGCCCCCTCGCAGGTTGCCATCCGGAGCACCGTTTCCGCCTTCATCACCGTGGCATCCAGGCGGTGGACCTTGTGCAACTTGGCGGCAGTGTCCATTTCCTGAAATAGGTCCAAGTTGTTATTGCTGGCGCAGCCGTCCGTCCCCAATCCCACCGTCACACCCTGTTTCAGCATGTCCGGGACCGGCGCCACGCCGGAGGCCAGTTTCATGTTGCTTTCCGGGTTGTGAACCACCTTGCAGCCCTGCCCGGCAAAGATCTTCCTGTCTTCCTCATCGAGACAGACGCCGTGAAAGGCAATGAACCGCTCATCCAGGTAGCCGATGTCTTTCAGGAAAGAGACGGCCTTGCGCCCAAATCTTTCCTCAAGCTGCGCCTTTTCAGCCAGATTCTCCAGGAGGTGCACGCCCACAGGGGCCAGATAGCGGTCGGCCAGTATTTTGGCATCCTTCAACAGAGCAGGGGAGCAGGTGTAGAGGGCGTGGGGTTCCACGATAATATTGACCAGCGGATCGTCGGCCCATTTCTTCAGCAGCCGCTCCGTATAGGCGAGCCCCTCCGCGGGGGTCTTGAAGCTGGGAGACGGAAAATCGAAGAGGACTTCCCCCAAAAGACAGCGTATTCCCGCCTGGTGTGCGGCTTGGGCGGCGTCATCTTCGAAGATGTACATATCGCAGAAGGTGGTTGTGCCGGACTTGATCATCTCGGCACAGGCCAGAAGCGCCCCCCAATAAGCCAATTCTGGATCGACGTTTTTCGCTTCCGCCGGAAAGATAAAGTTATTCAGCCAATCCATCAGGGTCAGATCGTCGGCGATGCCCCGGAAGCAGGTCATGGCGGCATGGGTGTGGCCGTTGACCAGCCCCGGCATGACCAGCGATCCCCGGGCGTCGATGACACGGCGGCCTTTGAATGCCAACGCGACGCTTTCAGCCCTTCCCACGGCCACGATATCCGAACCGTCAATGGCCACGGCACCATCAGAAATGACCGTGTTATTTTCATCCATCACCAGGACAATCCCGCCGGAAATAATGAAATCCACCTCTCTCATCTGCGCACGATCTCCCTTGTCCGGATTTACGGGAGAGTCCTATCATACTGCCCGCCGTCCCTTCAAGGGATATTCCTGCAAAGCCGAATAAGGCTTGACGAATCTCTTATATGTTGCTAATTCCTATGAACAAAGCATTCAAGAACCCCCGCCGCCTCCGAGGCGACCGGCTGGGATGTCGGAATCAAGGGGAAAAGGTCATGAACTTGTGAATATCATTGTCTCCGGATCACTCGCATACGATCGGATTATGGATTTTCCAGGCAGTTTCTCGGACCATATCCTGCCAGAGAAGATCCATGTTTTGAACGTCTGTTTTCAGGTCAACGGCATGAAAGAGAAATTCGGCGGTACGGCCGGCAATATTGCCTATGCGCTTACCCTGATGGGCGAAAAGCCTGTCATCTCCGCTGCGATTGGTTATGATTATCAACGGT
>JAPLJM010000258.1 GCA_026388595.1 Deltaproteobacteria bacterium | reverse complement strand
GACCTGGAAGAGGTTTATAATACAGAACGCCACCTCCTTTACGTCGCCTGCACCCGCGCCCGCGACCATCTCTTCGTGACGAGCGTTGCTCCGGCATCGGAATTCCTGGATGATCTGCGGATGTAAATTTAAGGAACGTGCTTATCTCTGTCATTGATGCCACTCGTATATTTCCAAGAGAAGGGCGTTGCATGACAAGTTACCCGCAATTTTCCGAGAATGGCGATCATGCCTTGATATATTTAGTTGCCGGGGTAATAATGGCTAAAGATGTAAACAGGTCGGTGAAAGCGAAATCTGCAACAATTTATTTCATTTCTTTTTATGAATCAAAGATAAGCATCAATGTCATGAACCACATTTTTAGTTGCAACGGTATGACGGGTGTCGTATGACGTTTCCCAGAGGTAATGCACTGTGAAATCTGTTGTGGCCATTATCGGCCGGCCGAACGTCGGAAAGTCGTCATTGTTCAACCGCCTTGCCCATCAGCGCAAGGCCATCGTCATCGATCAGCCCGGCGCCACCCGCGACCGCAATTACGCGGCCTGCACTTGGGATGACAAGGCCTATCTGCTGATTGACACCGGCGGCTTCGAACCGGCGGCGACGGAGGGCATCCTGGTCCAGATGCGCGAACAGACGCAGCTCGCCATCGAAGAAGCCGATATCATTATTTTTCTGATGGATGGCCGGGAAGGGCTTATTCCGGCGGACCGCGATATTGCCTCTTTGCTCCGCGGTTTTGAAAAACCGGTCTTTTATGTGGCCAACAAAATCGACGGGTTAAAGCAGGAAGACCTGGCCTATGACTTCTATCAACTGGGCGTGGAAACCATCTATACCATCTCCGCTCAGCACGGCCTGGGCGTGGGGGAGCTGATGGACGACGTGGCCCGGCTGTTTCCCGAAACGCCTGAAACAGAGGACGGGGAAGACCGGGTCCGGATCGCCGTGATCGGAAAGCCCAATGTGGGTAAATCCTCTCTGGTCAATAAGATCCTCGGTTACGAACGGACCATTGCCAATCCCGTTCCCGGAACAACGCGCGACGCCATCGACACCCCCTTCACGTTCGGGGGGCGTCCCTATCTGCTCATTGACACCGCCGGGATCAGGCGGAAAAGCCGCGTCAGTCTGACCCTCGAAAAATACAGTGTCATTCAGGCCGTCAAGGCCATCAGCCGCTGCGATATCGCCCTGCTCCTCATCGATGCGGAAGAAGGCGTTACGGAGCAGGACGCGAAAATCGCCGGGCTCACCCTGGAGAATGGCACGGCCTGCATTGTTGTTGTCAACAAATGGGACATCGTCGAAAAAGACGAACGGACGGTGGGGAAATATGTCAGAGAAATCAAGGATACGATGAAATTCCTGGATTTTGCACCGATTCTGTTCGTCTCCGCCCTGACGGGCCAGCGCGTCGTGAAAATCTTTGCTGTGGTGGATGCCGTATACAGCCAGTACACCCGGCGCGTCAACACGTCTGAACTGAACCGGAAGGTGCAGGAATTCCTGGACGCCAATCCGCCGCCGCATTACAGAAGCACGGCAAGTCCCTTTAATTATGTCTCCCAGGTCGCCATCAAGCCGCCCACCTTCGTCTTTTTCGTCCGGGACCAGAAGTCCATCCACTTCTCCTATGAACGCTATCTGATGAACCAGTTCCACGAAGCCCTTGCTTTCGATCAGGTGCCCCTCCGCTTCTTCTTTAAGAAGAAGGATAAAGATAAAGTCAAATCATGATCTCCGCTCTCCGGCAGCGTTAAGGGGATTATTTCTGATTCATGTTGTTTTAGTTGATGTTTTGTCTTGACTCCCCTTTGATTTTTCTGTAGCAATGAGAAACCTTTTTGCCCTGAGCGACATTGATTACCAATAAACCTTTGTTGAGGAGGATCTTATGAATAAACGTATGTCCACACGATTGTTCTGCACGTTTTTGATGGCTCTGTTCGTTTCCTTCACCCTGACCGGCGCCGTGCTGGCTGCCGATACGATCAAACTGGGCATCGCCGGCGCGCACAGCGGTGATCTGGCGTC
>JAPLJM010000408.1 GCA_026388595.1 Deltaproteobacteria bacterium | reverse complement strand
CTGGGCTGGTTCTTCAAATATAAGAGCAAGTCTGGAGATAAACAGAATCTTTTCATTTTTATCACCCCACGGATCATCCAGAATCCGGAGGATGCCGCGGACATCCATGAGGACAAGAAAGATTATATGGAGACACTCCGGGAAGGCACCATTAAGGGCACACCGCCTAAAAAGAAGAAATGAATTAAGGTTCGGAAATGGCCAGCGAGAATGCGGAAAATACAAAGGAATATGGCCACACCGGCGCCCCGGAGGCACCGCCTTCTCCTGATCTCGCGTCGCGCTACCCCTATCTAATCGGGGCCGGCATTTCGGAAGCAGACCTTGCCGAGGCTGTCCGTGAGTTCCAGGACAACAGCATCAGTTTCTTCGACATCCTCATCCAGAAAAAAACCATCACGGAGACAGGGCTCCTTCAGGCCCTGGGCGACCATTTCCATCTCCCCTTCCTGCAGGAGTTGCCGACGGACCACATGAACACCGATTTTACCGACCGGGTCTCTATCCAATACCTGAAGAAAATCCGGATCGTGCCGCTGGAAACGCCGGAAGGGCTGATCATGGCCGTCAACGACCCGGCCAATTTTCAGCCTGCGGACGATCTCCGCCACCTGCTGGGATGGCAGGACTGCCGGACCGTCCTGTCTTCTCAGGCCTCCATCCAAACCGCGATCAACCTCGCTTACGACATCAGTCGGAACACTGCCAAGGAATTCTTCGAGGAAATGAGCGAAGAATCGACGAACAGTATCATTTCCGAAATCGAAGACACCGGCAACCTGCTGGATGAATCCAGCAGTGACGCCCCAATCATCAGGCTGGTGAACCTGCTGCTCTCCGGCGCCATCAAAGACCGGGCCAGCGACATCCATATCGAGCCCTATCAGAGCGCGCTCAAGATCCGCTACCGCATCGACGGCATCCTCTATGATATCCTCAGCCTGCCTCGACGGATTCAGTCGCCACTGACCTCGCGCGTCAAGATCATGGCCAAGCTCAACATCGCCGAAAAGCGGCTACCCCAAGACGGTCGGATCGAAGTCAAGATCGCCGACCGGAGCGTGGATATCCGCGTTTCCGTCATCCCTACCGCCTTTGGAGAACGTGTGGTGCTCCGCCTCCTGGATAAATCGGGAACCATCCTGCTTCTGCCTGAACTGGGCATGAGTGAGAAAAGCGTCCAGCTCTTCAACAAACTCATCAAATCCCCCTACGGGATTGTCCTGGTCACCGGTCCGACGGGCAGCGGCAAGACAACGACCCTCTATGCGGCCCTCTCTATCATCAACCAGCCGGAGATCAACATCATCACTATCGAAGACCCCATCGAGTATCAGATCGACGGAATCGGGCAGATCCAGGTCAATCCCAAGATCGACCTGACCTTCGCAGCCGGACTGCGCTCCATTGTCCGGCAGGACCCGGACGTCATCCTGGTGGGCGAAATCCGCGACAAGGAAACGGCGGAAATCGCCATCCAATCCTCACTGACCGGGCATCTGGTCTTTTCGACCTTGCACACCAACGACGCCGCCAGCGCCGTGACGCGCCTCATCGACATGGGGATCGAGCCGTTTCTGGTGACGTCCTCGGTCATCGCTATCATCGCCCAGCGTCTGGTGCGCGTCCTCTGCCCGAAATGCAAGGAAACGTATATTCCGGATGATGAGTCGCTGGCCAATTTGGGCGTAAGCAAAGACATGCTTGCCAAGCACATTCTCTATAAGCGAAAAGGCTGTCATGCCTGCATGAACACGGGTTACCGGGGCCGGTCTGCCATTTTCGAGATCATGCTCATGGAGGATGAAATAAAACGTTTGATTTTAAAAACGTCAGATTCAAATCAAATCAGCGACTTGGCCATAAAACTCGGCATGACAAATTTGCTTTATGACGGGGCGCAGAAGGTTCTGGCGGGAATCACCACCATCGAAGAGGTCTTCCGGGTCACCCGAATTCTGAAACGGGAAACGGACATTGACGTATAAAAGAAAAATCGAGAGCGCTGAAATTCTTATCCGATAATATCATAGCGTAGATTATAATAGGAGGAGGCGGCGCTTGAAAATTCTGATCTGCCGGGATAAAAAAGCATCCATGAGGAAGTCATCATGAGAGGCTTATTACTGCGCTGGTTGACTCTGACCGTGGCGATTCTTGCGGCCGCCTATCTGCTTAACGGCATTGAAGTCCGCGACTTCCTTTCGGCCTTTCTGGCGGCGGCCGTCCTGGGCATCCTGAACGCCTTCTTCCGTCCGATCCTGATCCTGCTCACCCTGCCTCTCAATCTTCTTTCCCTGGGGCTTTTCACCTTTGTCATCAACGCCTTTCTGCTGAAGCTGGCCTCCGGCGTCATTCCCGGGTTCGAGGTGCATGGCTTCTGGACGGCCCTGTTCGGTGCGCTCATCATCACGCTCGTAAGTTCCCTGCTCAACGCCCTGACCCGCAAGGAGCAGGGTGACAGCGGACAGCGCCGCGATGATGGCATCATCGACCTCAAACGAAGGGACCGCAACCGATGGTCATGACGGGTGTGACGGACCTGACCCCGGCCATGCGGCAATACGTGGACATCAAAAGCCGCTATCCCGACTGCATCCTCCTGCTTCGCATGGGTGATTTTTATGAGATGTTTTTCGAGGATGCCGTCACGGCATCAAAAGTGCTCGACATTACACTAACCTCCAGGAACAAAGGCAAAGAGGACAGCATCCCCCTTTGCGGCTTTCCCTACCATGCCGTTTCCACCTACCTGACAAAGCTGATTGATGCGGGGTTCAAGGTAGCGATTTGTGAACAGGTGGAAGATCCGAAACAGGCAAAAGGGATCGTCAAGAGGGAGGTGGTGCGCGTCGTCACGCCCGGTCTGGTGGTGGATGCAGAGAATCTCCAGGCCAAGGAAAACAACTTTCTGGCGGCGCTTTATCTCCAGGACCTTCATTTCGGGTTGGCCTTTCTGGACATCTCCACGGGCGAATTCCGGGTCACGGAGTCGGCCCAGGCGGAAATGCTGCTCATGGAAATCGGCGGGCTCACCTTCCGTGAAATCCTGCTGGAGGAAAAGACGGCGGAAAGCCGCCTGCTGAAGGGCTATCTGAAAGAAAAAAAAGACTGCCGTGTCAATGTCTTTTCTTTGGATTATTTCGACCTGCAGGCGGCAACTGATCGTCTGCAGGGGTATTTTGACGACGCCATGCTGGCGCAGATCGGCCTGGACCGTCATCCAGCCATGGCTTGCGCCGCCGGGGCCATTCTCCGCTACATCGAAGAGACACAGAAGGATCAACTGGGTCATATCAACCGCATCGAGCGGTATCAGACAGACGAGTATCTCGTCCTGGATGAAATCGCCAAACGGAATCTTGAATTATTCAGCACCATCACGGACAACCGTAAAGAGGGGAGCCTCTTTCACACGCTGGATCAGACCGTCACCTCCCTGGGCGGGCGGCGCCTGCGGTGGTGGCTGTCCTATCCCCGGGTGAAACCGGAGCGGATCCGGGAACGGCTGGCCGCCGTCGCCGAGATCAAGGATCATCATCTCCTCCGCCAAAATCTCCGCCAGGCACTAAAGCGCATCCAGGATCTGGAAAGGCTTGGCGCCAGGATCGTCATGGGCCTGGCCAATGCCAGGGATGTGAATGCCCTGAAGACGTCGCTGCAAGCCCTGCCGGACATCAAGATCACCCTCCGGGAGATGGAATCCCCCCTCATCCGCACGATTGACGCGGCACTGGATGAAATGCCCGATCTCTTCGATATCATTGAGAGAACCATCGTGGATGATCCCCCGGCCACCCTGCGGGAGGGCGGCATGATCCGGGAGGGCGCGGACCCGGAACTGGATCGCCTGCTGAAGATGACCCGGGATGGAAAAAAATGGATCGCTGCGTTGGAAAACAGAGAGCGTATGCGGACGGGGATTTCTTCCCTGAAGGTCGGTTTCAACCAGGTCTTTGGCTATTACATCGAAATCACCCGGGCAAATGCGGACCTGGCGCCAGCGGAATACATCCGGAAGCAGACCCTGGTGAACGCCGAACGTTACATCAACCAGGAATTGAAGGAATATGAACACACGGTGCTGAATGCCCAGGATCGTCTCCGCGAGCGGGAGTACGACCTGTTTCTGGCCATCAGAGCGGAAATCGCAAAAGAAATCAAACGAATCCAGACCACGGCCGCCGGTATCGCCGATCTGGACGCCCTGGCTGCCTTGGCAGAGGCGGCGGAACGCTACAATTACTGCTGTCCCGTGGTGGACGACGAAGACGTCATTGACATTACCGACGGCCGCCATCCGGTGGTGGAGCGGATGGGGCTCACGGACGGCTTCGTGCCGAATGACTGCCGACTCGACCTGGAACAAAACCGGCTGTTGATTATTACCGGTCCCAATATGGCCGGTAAATCGACCTACATCCGGCAGTGCGCCCTGATTGTGCTGATGGCGCAGATGGGCAGCTTCGTCCCCGCTTCCCGGGCACGAATCGGCGTGACGGACCGGATTTTTACACGCATCGGCGCCGCCGACAGCCTCAGCCGGGGTCAGAGCACCTTCATGGTAGAGATGAATGAAGTGGCCCACATCTTGAAAAACGCCACCGGTCGAAGCCTGATCATTCTCGATGAGGTGGGGCGCGGCACCAGCACCTTCGACGGCCTGAGCATTGCCTGGGCCGTGGCGGAATATCTCCATGACGCCGGTCACCTGGGGTCCAGGACCCTCTTTGCGACCCATTACCACCAGCTCACAGAATTGGAGACGGCCAAAGCCGGGGTGAAAAACTTCAACATCGCCGTAAAGGAATGGGGCGACCGGATTATCTTTCTCCGCAAGATCATGCCCGGTGGCACAAACCGCAGTTACGGGATTCAGGTGGCGCGGATCGCCGGCGTGCCCGAGGGCCGAGGATCGCCCGGAGTAAAAGACAGGCACGGGCCGACCGGAATCAGCTCAGCCTGTTCGCGGACAAAGGAGAGGTCATCATCAACGATATCAAGCGACTGGAATTGATGAACCTGACGCCGCTCGATGCGATCAATCTGATCAACCTCTGGAAGGAAACACTCGACAGAGAATAAAAGAACCTGTTGCCGGTTTATGGCACCAACAGTTGGTGCAACGGCGGGAATTGAATAGTTTTGACTTTTCTTCGTTTTGGGTGGACCGCGGTCTGATGCCGAAAATCGCTTGACTTACTGACCATATTGTCTATAATACGGTCAGTTTATTGACCGAGAGATATATATGTACGTCATTCAGAAGCAATTGGAAAATCTCAGACGCTGGGCCGTTCCGGGGAAGGTCGTCGTTATCTATGGTCCGCGGCGCACAGGCAAAACCACTTTATTGACCGAGTTTCTCAAGGCAGAGGCTGAACCTTACACTCTTGCAACCGGGGAAGATATTACAGTGCAGTCCTATCTCGCGAGCCAATCGGTGGAAAAGCTCAAGGCATTTGTCGGCGCAGTGCGATTGCTTGTCGTTGACGAGGCTCAGAAGATTCCCC
>JAPLJM010000192.1 GCA_026388595.1 Deltaproteobacteria bacterium | reverse complement strand
TGAGCTCTTACCTCGCCTTTTCACCCTTACCCGCAAAACGGCGGGCGGTATATTTTCTGTGGCACTTTCCTTAGGGTTACCCCCAGTCGCCGTTAGCGACCATCCTGCCCTGCGGAGCTCGGACTTTCCTCCCGTCCGGACACATCCGGACCAGCGATCACCTGATATGGTACAACACCTTCATCCCTGGATACTTATATCACAAAATGGAACCATCAACCTCTGCATTGGCTATTCGCCTTTTATATTTTGATCCTCCCAGTAGATAATCCGGTTGCATTGGGGACAATACTGAATATCGACATCTTTCTGTAATTCTATATACATCTGCGGTGGAATATTCATATGGCAGCCCGCGCAAATCTCCTTCCAGACCGCAACAACCGCCAAACCATTGCTTCTATTTTTAATCGTTTCATATCTTTTCAGCAGATCCGATGCTATTTGCTCCTTCAGCATCAAACCTTTTTCAAGATAAACAGAGACCTCCGCATCCATGGCTGCCAATTCCTGCTCAATCTTTCTTTTTTTGGATTCGTAATCATGACGGTGTCCATCCAGCTCTTTTTCTCTCACCTTGACCATCTTCCTGACCTGATCAAGTTTATCCATGACGATGAGAATCTCATCCTCAATGGCGCTGTTTTTCGATGCAGTGGATTCAATTTCCTTGAGCATTGCCTGATATTCCTTGTTCGTCTTAACCTCATGCAGACGATCCTTTGTTTTCTTCAGGCTCTCGACACCCCGTTTCAGCTTTTCTTCCCTTTCCTTGTGGGCTTTGCTGAGTTCCTCCAGGGTCTTTTGATCCTCCCCGAAATCAGCGGAAAAACCATGGAATATCTCATCCAGTCTTGCCAGTTCTCCCGGTAACATTTTGTTCCGGTTATTAATCCTGGTGATCTCCGAGTCAATTTTCTGCAAAGCAACGATTAATTTTAATTGTACTCCCAACCGATTTCCCCTTTCATTACGATATTACAAAAAAAATGCACCCTTTGGCAGGTGCATTTTTCAGAGGAAGTTTGAGCTTCCTGAATCTGCTATCCATTCATTCGAATAAATATGTTCAAGCATCATAAGTTCCATCCCCGCTTTGGTCCGCAAAAAACCACTAATGAGAGATGATAGTGGGCCCACCTGGGTTCGAACCAGGGACCGACCGGTTATGAGCCGGTGGCTCTACCAATTGAGCTATGGGCCCGCATACTACGAAGTCTCTTTTGATCCATCTCTCCACCGTGTTGCTACACCGAGTATCGCCTGTTGTCAATATCCAATTTAATGACTTTGCAAAAAGATCACCCGCCGCGTCGTTCATGTCCTTATTTCGGCGATGGTTTAAGGACCTTTCTCCGGGAAGGATTTCTCAGTTTACGCACGGTACTCGCCTCGACGGGTCGCAGGCGGTCCTTCATCAATTCCAATGTCTCCTGCCTTTTTTCTGAAACATAATCGGTCCGTTCGCTGATGCCGAAGCGCATCCGCAGGACCTTTTCCTCTCTGGGCGTTAAGGTGGACAAGATTTTTCGTGTTTGCTCCGCCAAATCCATACTGATTGTCGCTTCCGAAGGAGAAATGATCTTCTTGTCTTCGATAAAGTCGCCCAGGTGACTATCTTCCTCTTCACCAATCGGCGTCTCCAGGGATATGGGTTCCTTGGCAATCTTCAATACTTTCCGTACTTTCTCCAGAGGATATTCCATTTTATTGGCAATTTCCTCCGGCGTCGGCTCACGTCCCAATTCCTGAACCAAATAACGGGAGGTCCTGATCAGCTTATTGATCGTCTCGATCATATGCACGGGAATGCGGATGGTTCTGGCCTGATCGGCAATCGCCCTGGTAATGGCCTGCCTGATCCACCAGGTGGCATAGGTGGAAAATTTATAGCCCCGTTGATACTCAAACTTATCCACCGCTTTCATCAAGCCGATGTTTCCTTCCTGAATGAGGTCCAGAAACTGTAGGCCCCGGTTCGTATACTTCTTGGCAATGCTGACAACCAGACGTAGATTGGCCTCAACCAGCTTTCTTTTTGCAATTTCCGCCTTAATCTCACCATATTCAATGGAATCGACCATCTTTTTCATGGCTGTCGCTGAGAGCCCGACGTCCTGGGACATTTTCTTGATCTTCCGGTTGGCTTCCTTGACGGTCGCTTCACAGTCCTTCAATATCTCTTTGCCGATATTTAATTCCCGTGTCAGACGTCTTTCCTCGGCCGGTGAAATTTTCATGCGCGCCCACGCCTTTTCCAGTTGCGTCAGGGAAAGGCCTGTTTTATCCCTGCAGGCTTGAATATCCTTTTCCACCTCTTCGATCTCCAGCAGATACCCCTTGAGGCGGGAAACCATCCGGTCAATCTGCTTCTTGCTGAATTTGACTTTCCGGCAGAGACGAATAATGCGCTTCGTATTCTGATCCACTTCACTGCGGATGCTCTCCTTCTGAAAATCAACCAGGCCCTTCGTTTTCAGTTTCAGCCGCAGAATATCATTCTTCTTATCGAGGACCGTGACCTTATCGATCAGTTTCAGCACGCGATCCCGATGGAGATCCTCCTCAACATACCCATCCTCATCTTCAAGATTGTCAACGACATTCTTGACACGAAGATCCCCATTCCTCAACCGCACGCCGATGTCCACGACATCCCTGATGCAGATAATAACGCCGAACACGGCATCCATGCTTTCTTTCAGACCTTCTTCGATTTTCTTGGCAATCTCAACTTCCCCTTCCCGGCTGAGCAGGGAAACCAGCCCCATTTCACGGAGGTACATCTTGACCGGATCGCCGGTTTTCCCAACCAGCGGCATAAGCCCCAATATCTCTTCTTCCTTGACATGGGCTATCTCATCCATCGGCTTTTTGACAATCAGCTTTTCGCCTTTATCGGTATCAATGATATCGATATTTTTCTCACCGAAGAGCATAATAATATCGTCAATCTGATCTGAAGAAATGATGTCAGAAGGCAGTAAATCATTGACGTCATCATAGGTAAGAAAACCCTTTTCCTCTCCCAGAGATATCAGCTTTTTAAATTCATCCGTCTGTATTTCTTTTCCCATCTCGTTTTCTCCCGGTACGATTTTTCATGTTATAATGAACAAGTTCAAACCCCTTGCACCTTTTCCTCTTTTAACAGACGGTCCTGCTCCACTAAAAGCTGGTTGCACAGGTTCACATCACCTGCCTCCTGTGCCTTTCTAATATTCATCCCCAGCGCCTTGCGTTTTTCCTTATACCAGCGCCGTCTGATCTGTCGCGCGGTATCGGAGATCATACGCTCCAGCATTTTATCTTCTTCAGGGGGTTGCGCCTCCATGAGCTTTTTCATGAGACCTTCCCGGAGGGGTCCCGGGTTCAAACGGCTTACCATCTCGACTGCATCCACCGGCTGTGAACCGGCGGCCATGCTCTGCAGCATCTCTCCGAAATTTTTCAAACCGCTATTCGTAAAATAATCCAGGGCCCTTGTCTGTGCCACGCCGGTGATTTTTTCCGGATGTATGAGTAAAAGATGGATTAAGTTCAGTTCCAGCTTTTCGATATCAACTATACGGCTGCCTCGGGTTGTGTTGGCGTCTGTTACAGAGGGCAAGGTATGATAAATTTCTTTTTTCAAAAGTTCCTGGTCAATGCCGAGCTTTTCTGAGACCCGCTTGATGAAAAGATTCCGGTCGATGGCATTTTCAATATGTTTGATAAAAGCAACGGCCTTATGGACCGAATCCCGATCTTTTTCAAAACCACCCTGATCTCCCAGAATGTGATCAATATAGTAATCCACAATGGAGGGAGCACGGTCGATCAGCGCCAGCAGCTGGTCTCCGCCGTGGGCCCGGACATAATCGTCGGGGTCACGGCCGTCAGGAAGGACAAGAGCGCGGGCACTCAGATTGCCTGCCAGGAAAAGTTCCAGGCTTCTCGCCAGGGCTTTCCGGCCTGCCTCATCAGGATCGAAAAGCGCCACAACATTTGCTGTATAACGTCCGATAAGATCAACCTGGTCTTTCGTCAAGGCCGTCCCCAGCGTGGCAACGACATGGGTGATGCCTGCATTCCAGAGTGAAATCAGGTCAAAATAGCCCTCCACCAGAATGGCATAACCCTGCTTGCGGATGGCCTCTTTTGCCCGGTTGAGTGCGTAGAGATTCCTCCCCTTGATATAAACACCCGATTCAGGGGAATTGAGATACTTGGGCTCTCCCTCACCCATGATCCTTCCCCCGAAAGCGATGACGCGGCCACTGAGGTCTTCGATGGGGAACATCAATCGGCCCCGGAAACGGTCATACAGGGAGGCCTCCTTACCAGGGATGAGGAGCCCTGCCTGTTCGGCATTTGTCAAAGATGCTTTTTCCTTTTCAAGGAAGTCGCGCAGGTGGCGCCAGCCGTTCAAGGCAAAACCGATACGAAACTCCCTGACGACCTCCTCCCCGATTCCCCGCTGCCGGAGATAAGCCAAGGCCTCTTTTCCGGAAGGTGAAGCCAGATTCCTGATATAATGGCCGGATGCCATCTCATTGATTCTGATCAACTGCTCCTGGTAGCTGGCTTCCTCTTTCTCCTTTTGGGTAACCCGCTCCGGAATAATGACGCCGGTTTTTTTCGCCAGATGCCGGACGGCTTCAGGATAGCTCATCTGGCTGACTTTCATCAAAAAAGCAAATATATTTCCGCCCTCGCTGCATCCGAAACAGTAAAACATCTGGCGGTCCGGCGTGACGGTGAACGAAGGCGTTTTTTCCTTATGAAAAGGGCAAAGGCCGACAAAGTTCCGACCCGCCTTTTTCAGTGTTACGTATTCTGAAATCAGATCAACAATATTGGCCCGGTTTTTTATCTCCTCAATCTTAATGTCCGGTATGTAACCCTTCAATCGCACCCTCTTAAAACAAATCGGTCCGATCAATCAGCAGGCACGGACCATACAAGCGTTCACGGCTAGGCGGACAGGGCCGCCTTGACCTTTTCACCCAGGAGTTTCCCATCGGCCTTGCCGGTCAGTTTCGGCATCAAGATCTTCATGACCTTTCCCATATCCTTGACACTCAGGGCTCCCGTTTCATCAATGGCCTTCCGAATCTCCTGGAGGATATCTTCCTCAGACATCTGCTCCGGCATGAAGGCCTGGATAATTTTCAGCTCCGCCTGTTCCTTCTCCACAAGATCCTGCCGTCCGCCCCGCTCAAACTGCTCGATAGAATCCCTGCGCTGCTTCACCATACTGGACAGGATCTGCAGAAATTCCGTATCATTCACGTCGCGTTTAAGATCGATTTCCCGGTTGTGCAGGGCCGTTTTGATCAGGCGCAACGAGGACAGGGTCATTTTATCCTTTCCCTTGGCCGCAGCCACCATATCCTGATCAATTTTTGTTTTAAATGTCATGGTCTCACCTCTGCCTATCCTTACCCTTGTTATGATATGTCGCATTGACAATTTGTCAACAGACATCCTGTAAAATTCAGTTCAAGGCGTCCCTGAGCTTATCACCACCCAGTACATGAAGATGAAGGTGAAAAATCACCTGTCCTCCCTCCTCCTTGCAGTTGATAACCGTCCTGAAGCCCTTTGCATCGATTTTCTTGATTATTGCCACTTCCTGAACTGCCTGGATCAGGGCGGTCATATCCTTCATCCGTTCATCGGTCAGATCCATCAGCGTCGGAATATGGGCCTTCGGAATCACAATGACGTGTACGGGCGCCATGGGATGGATATCATCAAAGGCCAGGACTTGATCCGTTTCATAGACCTTGGAGCTTGGAATTTGACCGCTTACGATCCTGCAGAAAATACAGTCCTCCATAATATGCCCCCTGAAAATAATTATTTACCTTTTCGCCCTGTCGATTGCCGCTTCCAAACTCAGCCCCCCCGTATAGAGGGCCTTACCGACAATGACCCCCATGACCCCAAAGGGTTCGAGGTCGAGCACCTGTTCAATGTCACTCATACAGGCCACCCCCCCGGAGGCAATAATGGGAATGCTCACGGCTTCCGCGAGGATGCGGGTGGCTTCAACATTGACACCGGTTTCCATGCCATCCCGCTGGATGTCCGTGTAAACGATCGCCGCCAGACCATGGTCTTCGTACCGCCTGGCAACAGCCACAGCGGGTTCGGATGTCTTTTCCGTCCAACCCTGAACAGCGACCAGGCCATCCTGTGCATCAATCCCGACGATAATACGACCGCTGAACTGCAGGCAGGCATCCCGGACAAACGCCTCGTTCTTCAGTGCGGCGGTGCCGAGAATGACCCATTGCACCCCCTGTTGAAGATAAAACTCGATTGTCTTCATATCCCGGATACCGCCGCCCAGCTCAATCGGAATGGGTATGGCCTTGACGATCTCCAGAATCACCGCCCTGTTCCGGGGCGATCCGGCCAGGCTGCCATCCAGATCGACAATGTGAATTCGCTGGGCCCCTTGTGCCCGCCATTGTTCTGCAATTTCCACAGGATTTTCTGAATAAATCGTGGCCCGCTGAAAATCGCCCTGCGCCAACCGGACACATTTGCCGTTTTTTAAGTCAATCGCCGGTATAACAATCACGCTTGTCTCCAAAAGAAAAAATCGGAATCCCCACTTCATGAAATTCCGAAGGTATGACTGCCGGTGCTGTGATCGTCAGACGGAACTATTTGGACAGGGCAGGAAAGTTTTTCATGATATCGTCCATCCCACCGTCGGACAATTCCCTTACCGTTAGCCACTTACCGCCACCCTTCAGAAAGGCAGACGCCTGAAAAAGATTTTCCATCAGGGAGGTTTGTGTTTTGTCAAAACGGCCCTTCCAGATCAAGGCACTGTCGCTGACTCTGAAAAGGTAGATTTCAAAGGCTGCCGAGGCGGGTTTCGCGGCGGCATAAGGCGTTCCCTGGCGCTCTCGAAAACGATAGACATAACCAAAAATGATCCCATCCGCCTCGAGATCATCGCCAACTTTCTTCAACAGCGCCAGCGGCGTGACCTTATCAAAAGATCCGATGTAGCGCTCATACATCCCGGCTACACGGTCCGGAGGGATGATGTTGACTTTATAGCCGGCGTTGAGCCGCTCGATAAAGATTTTTTCAACAATGGCTTCCGGATGATCAGGGGATCCGCCCACGCTGGTAAAATACCCGCAACGGCTGCAATCAACCGCATTAATATCTGTCTGTTCCGGCGTGGATTGTTGAAAAGGCGCCACCGCCACATGCTGAAAGACCGGCTTGCTGCCCGGTTGCAGCGTCGTTCCCGAACCACCCCCATTGTAGCATCCCATGACCCCCAGAAAGATGACGGACAACCCGCACAAATTTATGATTTTATGCAGGCACGCCCATCCCCGGTCGATTTCGCTCAAGGGTCTCTCCAGATTTTTTCTAAACTTCACGACGGCTACAGGCTCCCTTTGGTAGACAGGACCCCCTCGATGCGGCCATGGAGGGTTACAGCTTCATGGAGCGCACGGGCAAAGGCCTTGAAGATGGCTTCTACGATGTGATGGTTATTGCTACCATAATGCACGTTGATATGCAAGGTCATTCCGCTATGGTCTGAAAAAGATTTAAAAAACTCTTTGATCAGGACCGGGTCAAAGGCACCGATTTTTGCCTCTCCGAGAGAGGCATGATAAATCAGATAAGGGCGACCGGAAATGTCAATCGCCACATTGCAGAGGGTTTCATCCATGGGAACCAGCGATGTCCCGTAACGGGCAATCCCTTCCTTCCCGCCCAGCGCCTGTTTTACGGCATCCCCCAGACAAATGCCCAGGTCCTCCACAAGATGGTGGTCATCGACGGATGTATCCCCCCGGCTTTTCACACAAAGATCGAAAAACCCGTGTTTTGAGAATAGATGGAACATGTGATCCAGAAACGGAACCGTGGTATCGATCTCCGCTTTTCCGTATCCATCCAGATTGATTTCAATGGATACCTCCGTTTCCGATGTTTTTCTGTGAATTTTGGAGATCCTGTTCATCGTCTTCATCCTCTTCATATTACTTTATTCAACGGATACTCAATAATGCCTTCTGCCCCTGCTTCCCGGAGCAGGGGAATCAAATCGCGGACGATGCCGGCACTGACGATGGTCTCTATGGCAAACCATTCTTCGGAATATAAATTTGATATGGTCGGCGCTTTCAGTGACGGCAGCAAAAGGACGACCCGCCCGAGATTTTCCTTGGACACATTTAATTTCAAGCCCACCTTCCCCAGCGCCTGGAGTGAACCATTCAGGAGCATCCTGATCTGCTCAATTTTTTGTCGCTTCCAGGGATCTTCCCAGGCAGACGGGTTGGCAATGAGCTGTGTATTGGTCTGCATCAATTCATGAACGATTCTGAGCTTATTGGCCCTGATCGTGGAGCCTGTTTCAGTGACTTCCACAATCGCATCCACCAAGCCTTCCACCACTTTCGCCTCTGTCGCCCCCCAGGAAAATTCCACATGAACGCCAATATTTCTTTCCTGAAAATATCGTTTTGTAAACTGAACCAGCTCCGTGGAGATGCGCTTCCCCTGCATATCATCAAGAGATTGGATCGGCGAATCTTCACGGACAACGAGGACCCACCTTGCCTTTCTGGTTGAAGTCTTCGAATAGACAAGGTCCTGTACGGTCACGACCGTTGAATCATTTTCAATGACCCAGTCTTTTCCCGTCAGTCCCAGGTCCAGCGTCCCGCCTTCCACATATCTCGACATTTCCTGTGCACGGACCAGGCTGCAGGTAATCTCGTCATCATCAATATCAGGGAAATAGCTCCGGCTGTCATAGGAGATGCGCCAGCCGGCCCTTTTGAAAAGCTCAACCGTGTTGGTCTCCAGACTGCCTTTGGGAATACCCAGTTTCAACTTATTCATTTTTTATAGACAACCTCCGGATCAAATATTCTCACACCTGCATTTTCAACCACGCCGTTGACCAGCTTTCGATAAAAGCAGGACCGGTAACCGGTATGGCAGGCAGCCCCGCCAAGCTGATGAACCTTGAGTAAAATTGTATCGTTGTCACAGTCCATCCGCACTTCATGGACAAGCTGGACATGACCTGAGGTCTCCCCCTTCAGCCATAAGGCATTTCGGGAACGGCTCCAAAATGTTGCCTTGCCTGTCTCCAGCGTTTTTTGCCAGGCATCGCGGTTCATATAAGCCAGCATCAGCACCTCGCCCGTCTGGTCGTCCTGAACGATCGCCGGGAGCAACCCTCCTCCCTTCTCAAAATCGGGATCAAACATTAACCCATATCCTCATTTATCGTATTATTTCAGGCAACGTATGCTAGTTTAAGAATCCATTTTTATCAAGCATTATTTCTTTAAGAACCCCCCTTCCGCAACCTTTTTGCTTAACCTCCATTGTCCGAACACATTCACCTTGCCTCGCCCTCGTGTTTATGATAGAAGTTCCCTGTACGCAAGGGGTGGCAGGTTTGCAGGTTTTTTGATGGAGCGGGACCAGGAAAAAGCAGCTGTACAAAATCGCTCTAACACTAGGGTCAAGGAGGAAAAAGCCATGTCATTGCTCATCGCTGGCGCCGTCTCGGCAGTTCTGGGTTTGATCGGTCTGCT
>JAPLJM010000056.1 GCA_026388595.1 Deltaproteobacteria bacterium | reverse complement strand
AAATCATTTCCTCCGCTTCCGTCATGCTCAAGGGCGCCGACCGGAAGGTTGTGTCTTTCAAGGCTTCCGTCAGCACGCCGCCCAGGCCGAAAAGAACGCAGGGACCGAACCCGGGAAAGCGTGTCATTCCGGCGACAAACTCACGGTTTCCCGAGACCATTTCCTGGATTAAGACCGGAATGTCGGAGCCGGCCGCTTTCCGGATCGATCGCAGGGCGCGGCGGACCTCTTCCTCCGTCTGAAGATTCAAGGCAATCAGTCCTTTGCCGGTTTTGTGCATGATTTCCCAGGAACAGGCCTTCATCGCCACCGGGTAGCCGATCTCCCGGGCGGCCAGCAGGACCTCATCGGCGGTCATGGCCAGAATTTCCCGCGTAACGGGAATTCCGTAGATGGAAAGAATCTGCTTGGCCTGGAATTCGTCCAGGGCTTTCTGACCGCCGTCCAAAGCTGTTTTGATGATCTGACCGGCCGGATCGCTGCGGTCCGGAAGAACGGGTGGAACAATGGTCTTTCTGTCCCGGATTTCCATGTGTTTCAAGAACGACGCCATTGCCCGTGCCGCTTTTTCCGGAGAATCGAAAACAGGGATATCGTTTTCCTGGTAGGCATGGGTATAGTCGTCTTCGGCGTCAAAAAAGGAAGAGACCAGCAGGGGTATGCCGTATTTCCGGGGCAGGGAAACGGTTTTCGTCAGATCCGTCCGGAACTGATTGATAAACTGCTCTTCAGAGATGTCGTTCAGCAGTTCCCGCACGTGGGGATAGACTTCCTTCATGAAGCCGGACATCATGGCGCCGTGCAGGATCATACCGTCCACTTCACCGCTTTGCATAATCATTTCGGGAATTTTGGTGGAGAGGAGCTGCATGTCCAGATGGAAGGTCAGGTCGATGGGATTGGCGCTGGAGGCATGCACGGCGATCAGGGGGCGGATCTGGCTTTGCAGTTTATCGGAATAGCGCGGCACCGAAAGCCCGCCCAGTTCGGCATTATGTGAAATGGCTGTTCCCGGCCCGCCGGAATTGGTCACGACGCCGAGCCTCCTGCCGCGCAGGGGCGGCTGTGCGGACAGGGCCCACCCTTGAGTGTAGAGGTCCTCAATGGAATGCACCCGGATAATTCCGGCCTGTTTGAAAATGCCTTCATAGAGAAAATCCGGCCCGGCCATGGCGCCGGTGTGACTCATTCCCGCCCGGGCGCCCGCGCCGGATCCGCCCACATACTGGGCCAGAACCGGTTTATGGGGGGTGATTTTCCGGGCAACTTCGATGAAACGGCGGCCGTCGCGGATGCCTTCAATGTAAAGAATGATCCCTTTTGTATGTTCGTCTTCGCCCAGATATTCCAGGGCATCAATAATATTGATATTGGCCTCATTGCCGACGCTGATGGCCTTGCTGAACCGGATGCCCCTGTTTCGCAGATAGGCCAGCGTCTGGGTTACATAGGTCCCGCTCTGGGAGGCCATTCCCATCAACCCCGGTTTTCCGATCAGATGGGCGACGGTGAGATTCAGCGAGAGTTGCGTATTGAGCATCCCCATGCAATTGGGCCCCAGAAAGCGGATCCCGTAGCGGTCTGCGGTTTCCTTCAGGCGATCTTCCAGGGACCGGCCTTCCGCACTGGTTTCCTTGAAGCCCGCAGTGATGACGATAGCCCGCTTGGTCCCGATTTTACCGAAGTCTTCCAGAAGGGGGATCACCTGTTGCGTCGGCACCACCAGCATGGCCAGATCGGGGGCTTCCGGCAGGTCCAGTACGGAGGTATAGGCCTTGTAACCCAACACCGTCTCTTCGGTGGGATGAACAGGGTAAAATTTACCCTGGTAGCCGTCCTTGATGATACTCAGGGCCTGCATGGTCCCCATCTTCATGGGGTTATTGCCGGCGCCTGCGGTAGCTATGGATCTGGGGTTCATCAGCAAATGCAGGGGATTTTCCAATATCCTTTTCTCCTTTCAACCGTGACCTTGAGAACTTTATTTGCGCCGTGACCATAGGCAATCAAATGGGGTC
>JAPLJM010000050.1 GCA_026388595.1 Deltaproteobacteria bacterium | reverse complement strand
GAGACCTCCTGGTTCGGTATTACACGGAACCCCTGGGATCTGGAGCGGATCCCCGGCGGCTCCAGTGGCGGCTCCGCAGCAGCGGTGGCGGCCGATGAATGTATTGCGGCCATTGGCTCCGACACGGGCGGCTCCATCCGGCAGCCGGCGGCCCTCTGCGGCGTGGTGGGGATGAAGCCCACCTACGGCCGCGTTTCCCGGTACGGCCTGGTGGCCTTTGCCTCGTCGCTGGACCAGATCGGACCCTTTACCAAGGACGTCGAGGACTGCGCCATCTTGATGAACGTCATCGCCGGCTACGACCCCCGGGAATCCACGTCCGTGCCCGCCGATGTCCCCGATTACCGGAATTTTTTATCACGTGGCATCGACGGCTGGACTGTGGGAATTCCAAAAGAGTACTTTATCGAAGGGATTGACCCCGAGGTCACGGCCGCCATCCAGGAGACCATCAAGGTCGTCGAGGGCCTGGGGGCGAGATGCATCGACGTCTCGCTCCCCCATACGGAATACTGTCTGGCCGTTTACTATATCGTTGCCCCGGCAGAGGCAAGCTCAAACCTGGCGCGCTATGACGGTGTGAAATACGGTTTCCGTTCCCCCGATGGCCGGGATCTGCTGGACATGTACAAGAAATCCCGTTCCGCCGGATTCGGTGCAGAGGTTAAAAGAAGAATCATGCTGGGAACTTATGTTCTTTCATCCGGCTACTACGATGCCTATTACAAAAAGGCGTCGCAGGTGCGGGCTTTGATCAAGCGGGATTTCGACGAGGCGTTCCAGCAGTGCGACGTCATTCTGACTCCCACGACGCCTACGCCGGCTTTTAAAATCGGCGAGAAGACCGACGATCCACTACAGATGTATCTTTCCGATATATTTACCATATCCACGAACCTTGCCGGCATTCCGGGGATCTCCGTTCCCTGCGGCTTTACCCGGAAAGGCCTGCCCATGGGCGTGCAGTTTCTGGCCGGGCACTTCGAAGAGGCAAAACTGTTTCAGATCGCCGCGGCTTATGAAAAGAACGCAAACTTAGAAAAAAGGAGACCGACGCTCTAATGGAATTCGAACCGGTCATCGGGCTGGAAATTCACGCCCAACTGCTCACAGACTCAAAGATTTTCTGCGGCTGCTCCACAAAGTTCGGGGCGTCGCCCAACAGCCATACCTGTCAGATCTGCCTCGGCATGCCGGGCGTGCTGCCCGTTCTGAATAAAAAAGTGGTTGAATATACCATCAAAATGGGACTGGCGACGCACTGCCGCATCAACGAAACATGCAACTTCGCCCGGAAAAACTATTTTTATCCCGACCTCCCCAAAGGCTATCAGATCTCCCAGTATGCCAACCCCCTGGCGGAGCATGGTTACGTGGACATTGAACTGGAAAACGGCAGGAAACGGGTGGGGATCACCCGGATTCACATGGAGGAAGACGCCGGCAAGCTGTTGCACGACGAACACAATCCCTCCAGCTATGTGGACCTGAACCGGACCGGGGTGCCGCTCATCGAGATTGTCAGTGAACCGGACATCCGCAGCGCCGAGGAGGCGGCGGCCTATCTCCGGCGGCTTCATGAAATTCTGGTCTATCTGGAGATCTGCGACGGC
>JAPLJM010000018.1 GCA_026388595.1 Deltaproteobacteria bacterium | reverse complement strand
GCCCAGCGCATCTCCTCCATTAATGCCATTTCGGCGCTCTGCGAAGCGACAGAGGCGAATATCGGTGAAGTGGCCCGGGCTGTCGGCATGGACAGCCGGGTTGGTTCAAAGTTCCTCAATGCCAGCGTCGGCTTTGGCGGCTCCTGTTTTAAAAAAGACATTCTGAATCTCGTCTACCTCTGCCGGAATTACGGCTTGGAGGAAGTGGCGGACTACTGGGAGGGGGTGGTCCGGATCAATGATTATCAGCAGACCCGCTTTACCCGGACCATGCTGAAGGCCATGTTCAACACCCTCGCGGGCAAGAAAATCTGCCTGTTGGGCTTCGCCTTTAAGGCCAACACGGGCGATACCCGCGAGAGTCCGGCCATCGCCATCACAAAGAAGCTTCTGGCAGAGAAGGCGGATGTGGCTGTTTCCGATCCACGGGCGCTCAAAAATGCTGCGATCGATCTGAAGGATGTTGAGGGACAGGTCCGCTTCATCGAGGATCCCTATGCGGCGGCAGCCGGGTGTCACGCCATTGCGGTGTTGACCGAGTGGGACCTGTACCGGGAACTTGATTTTGAAAGGATATACGAAACCATGCTGAAGCCGGCCTTTATCTTCGATGGCCGGAACATCCTGGACCATCAACGCTGCTTTGATATCGGCTTCAATGTCTACCCGATCGGCAAACCTCCCCTGACCCATTTTTAATCATGGACGATTTTCAAGTGACCATTATCGGGGCCGGCGTGATCGGCCTGGCTCTGGCGGATGAGCTTTCGGTTGCCCTTGGGCAGGTCCTCGTCCTGGAAAAAAATCCGGGCGTCGGCCAGGAAACAAGCAGCCGGAACAGCGAAGTGATTCATGCCGGCATTTATTATCCGGCCGGATTGCTCAAGTCATCGCTCTGCAGGGAAGGCAACCGGCTGCTCTATGAAATCTGCCGGCAGCGCCGCATCCCCCACCGGAGGCTGGGCAAGCTGATTGTGGCGGTGGATGGGGAGGAATGCGTCCAGCTGGAGGAGATCCAGCAGAAGGCCCTCGCAAACGGCGTAAACGACCTGACCCTGATCGGGGAAAAACAGGTCCGGACTCTTGAACCGGCGGTGAAGGCCGTGGCTGCCCTCTTCTCACCATCCACGGGCATCATCGATACCCACAGCCTTATGCGGTCCTTTTACCTGACCGCCGAAGCCAGCGGCGCCCTGATCAGCCTGAGATCGGAAGTAACGGCCATCCATCCCGTGCCGAAGGGGTACGAGCTGGAAGTCAACGGTAGCGAATACCGACTGCGGACCAGAATCATGATCAACAGCGCCGGTCTTTACGCCGACCGCATCGCCCAAATGGCCGGCATGGACATTGACAAGGCGGATTACCGTCTGAAACACTGCAAGGGCAGCTATTATGCGGCCTCCCCTTCCCCCCGGCTGCATCATCTGGTCTATCCCGTTCCTCCAAAAAACAACGAAAACCTGGGGATTCACGCAACCTTAGACCTGAACGGGCGCGTCCGTTTTGGCCCCGACAGCTGCTACCTGGAAAATAGGCACGACACCCCCATTTCCGCAAAAAATGGGACCCGGACCTTTGTTCCCGATTATGCCGTTGATGAAGGCCGCCTGGATGCCTTTCACGCCTCCATTCAAAAATATCTGCCCGGTCTTTCGAAAGAGGCGCTCCATCCGGACATGAGCGGGATCCGCCCGAAACTGCAGGGCCCGGGAGATCCCTACCGGGACTTTGTCATCCGGGAGGAAACAGCGGCAGGTTATCCCGGCCTGATTAACCTGATCGGCATGGAATCGCCGGGACTGACCTCCTGCATCGCCATCGCCCGGAGGGTCCGGAAGATGGTTGAGCGGATCTTGGATTAGAGAACAAGATTAAAGGCGTTCAGGATCAACTCAATCCGGGTTCCGTCCGGCAACAGTTTGACAGCCATGACGTCGAAGCGGGCATTGCGGTTTTCAAGACGCTTTTGTTGAAGATAATGTAGCGAAATCCTTGATAGTTTTTTCTGCTTTTCCAGCCCCACAGCTTCCTGCGGTTGGCCGAACCTCTCAGACTTTCTGCTTTTCACCTCGATG
>JAPLJM010000166.1 GCA_026388595.1 Deltaproteobacteria bacterium | reverse complement strand
CGGAGCCGTGGCCGAGGCCACCGTAGCGACGATGGTGGCCATGGGTTTGAGCCCCTTTTCTTCCGCTTTGCTCCGCGTCATGAAAAGGATCGCACTGGACCCGGCGCTCAAGGGGGGGGCGTTCCCGGCCGTGACGGTGGGACTGCCGTAAATGGTGGACAGCTTGGCAATGGCCTCCAGGGTGACCTTCCGGGGTGATTCATCCTTTTCGATCACAATGGGGTCCCCTCTCCTCTGAGGGATGACGACGGGCATCAGTTCCTCCCCGATCTTGTACTTGCCTTCAGCGAAGGCCCTGGCGTATTTCTCCTGGCTCCCCAGAGCCCAGGCATCCTGCATGGCGCGCGTCACCCCATGCTCCACGGCGACCTCTCCCGCATCCTTGGCGACGGATGAAAATCCCATGGCCTGGTAACCGAGTTCATAGAGGCCATCAATCAGTTTGATATGACCGAGCCGCACGCCTTTGCGCAGACCGGGGGCCAGATGCGGCGTCCGCGGCATGTTTTCCGCGCCCACGGCCATGCAGATTTCCGCCTCTCCCGCTTTGATCGCCCGGTAGCCCATGCGGAGCGCCGTCAGGGATGAGCAGCATGCCCGGTCCAGGGTCACCGATATGTTCTCCGGCGGGAATCCGCCGAGCAGGGAGGCCTGGCGTGCCGGGATATCCGTCTCCAGGGCCATTTCCGCCATGACGCAACTGCCGTAGCTGATATCATCCACCTCTGCCGGATCGAGCCCGACTCTCCGGACGACCTCCTTCATGACCATGGTTCCGAGTTTGATGCTGGGGATATCGGCCATGGCGGAATCGAACTTGCTGAAAGGCGTTCTTACGGCACTGACAATCACAATATCATCTTTATTTTTCATGCTTTGCTGTCTCCTCATCGATTCATTTTGATGCTGTTCTTTATTCGTTATGGGTTTGCCCTTATTTGGCGGCCATGCGGATCGCGCCGTCGAGCCTGATCACTTCTCCGTTGAGCATGGGATTCTCGATGATATGTTCCACCAGCAGCGCAAACTCTACCGGATGGCCTAACCGCGGGGGGAAGGGAACCATCTTGCCCAGGGCATCCTTCGCCGCTTCCGGCAGACTGGCCAGCAAAGGCGTATCGAAGAGGCCGGGAGCGACCGTCATGACCCGGATGCCGTATTCCGCGCATTCCCTGGCAATGGGCAGGGTCATGGCCACGATGCCGCCCTTGGAGGCGCTGTAATCCGCCTGGCCGATCTGGCCGTCAAAGGCGGCCGCAGACGCCGTGTTGATGATCACGCCTTTTCCCCCTTCGTCATTGGCTCCATTTTTGACCATCTGCTCAACAGCAAGCCGGATCACATTGAAAGTGCCCACGAGGTTGATCTGAATCGTTTTGTTGAAAGCCGCCAGCGGCATGGGCCCTTTCTTGGAGAGAACCTTCTTCGGCACGCCGCCGCCGGCGCAGTTGATGACGATATCGATCTTGCCGAAGGCCTCCATGGTCTTGTTGACGGCTGCCTGCACGCCGGCGTCGTCGGAGACGTCCGTTAGCGCAAAAATGACGTCCTTGCCCAGCTCCGCCGCGATTGCTTCCCCCCGCTCCGCCGCAAAATCAAAGATGGCCACCTTGGCCCCTTTTTTGAGCAGATGCCGGACACAGGCTTCTCCCAATCCCGAAGCCCCCCCTGTAACGACTGCAACACTGTTTTTTACGATCATTGTTTCTTCCTTCCTTTCTTGTATATTATAATGCACTGATTTTCTTCTTGATATCTTCACGCAGAACGGACTTGAGGATTTTTCCCACGGGGTTTCTGGGGATGGCGCCGATAATTTCGATCCGTTCCGGGATCTTGTAAACGGCGATGCCCTTGTCCTTCATGAAGGCCTTGATCTCTTCCATCGTCGGCGGCTCTTCGCCCTTAGGAACGACATAAACACAGACTTTTTCCCCCAGGGCCTCGTCGGGTATGGCAATGGCCGCCACATCCAGAACCTTGGGATGTCCCAGGAGCATGTTTTCCACTTCCTGGGCGCTGATATTAAAGCCGCCCCGGATGATGATGTCTTTGGTACGATCGAAGAACCCGACACAGTCGTTGTCCTTGATCTGGAACAGGTCGCCCGTATTGAAGAAGCCGTCCTTGTCGAAGGCCTTTGCCGTGAGATCGGGCCGCTTGTAGTACCCGGGGATGACATTGGGCCCCCGGTACCAGAGCTCACCCACGCCTCCCTCTTCCGTGATTTCCTCACCGTTAAGCGGATTGATGACCTTGAGGCGGATGTTCCGCCGCAGGAGCGAATCGATATTGAGCCATTTCGATCCCGGTTTTCCATACTGGGGGAAATGATCGATGCGCATCTCCAGCGTGGGGATGTCGTTTGGACCGGCCACATTCGCTGTTGCCTCATTCTGTCCCCAGATATTTGCAAATTCTATTCCCCATCGTCTCTTGAGCTCCTGTACGGACCAGAGGGAGGGTGGGGCGGCGCCGATCGTGATCGCCTTCATGCCGCTCAAATTGAATTGATCCACCTTGGGATGTTTCAGAATGGCGTTTACAATGGCCGGCACGAGCAGCGTATAGTGAATCTGCTCGGTGATGAGCTGCATGATGAAGGTGGCGCCGTCAAAGGGATGGTGGAGGGCCAACTTCCCTCCCGTCACCAGCCAGGGGATGAAAATCGTTCCGATGGAGGCCATGTTGACCAACGGTCCCGCCGTGATCAGATTGCAGCCCGGCTCAATGGGCGCCGCTTCATACTGAAAAACGCTTTGGCACAGCCAGTTGTTGTGGCTCAACGGGCAGCCCTTCGGCTGAGCTTCCGTTCCGGAGGACCAGCAAAGGGTAAAGGCATCATTGGCGTCGATCTTGATTTGATCGAGCTTCCCGGTGATCTCGCCCTTTGTCATCTCGCGGATTTCAGGCAGAAAGATGATATCTTTGATCGAAGGGTATTTCGGCTGGATATTTTTGACCATTTCCCGGTGGTTGAATCCGGCAAATTCATCGATGGTGATAAAGGCCCGGGGTTCCGTCATGCCGGCGATAAATTCGACCTCCGACTGACGCCACTGCATGGGCATGGGAGAGATCAGCGCCCCCGCCCGGGTGATGGCGAGATAGAGCATGGCCAGTTCCCAGCAGTTGGGCAACTGGACAATGATGATGTCGTCTTTTTTGATCCCCCTGGCGATGAGGGCTTCGGCAACGGCATCGACAGCCCGGTCGAGTTCACGGAAGGTTAGCCTTTCCGCCTTCAATCCCACCAGCGCCTCCTTGTTGGGGGGATCGACAAGGCAGACATCGTCCGGTCCCTTCGCGACGTGCTCCTTAAAATAGTCGATCAGGGTCTTCTTTCCCCAGATCTCCTTTCCGGTCCATTCGAGAATACTTTCCTGTGATGCAAAAATCATAATCCATTCCTCCTTCTACGTCTAAAATTTCGGGTTTGCTCAACTCAAAACTTGCAACTTTGATTGGGACATATTGTGACTATGACATGGATCTTTTTAACACCTCATTTCTTCTTCGCTTCCCATCTCCAATCTTTCACGGAACCCCAATATTAAGAATGCGTTTATATTCTAACCGCGTTTAGGTGATTTGCAAAAAAAAGTAGCGGCTCCTAACCTTTTCTTATACCCTGAAGAATAATCTCCACGGCGCCGTCAATCGTGGACCTGCGGTAATCGGAACTCCCCTCTGCCAGCCTGTTCTCCTGGAACTGGATGACTCCCATAAAGGTGTTCCAGATGATGATGGCCGTCAACTTGGGGTTGGATTCACAAAACCGGCCCAGGGCAATGCCGTCGGCGATGACGATTTCCAACTGGTTGATATTGGAACTCATCAGTTCTTTAAGTTGATGGAGCTTGTCTTTTGACAGAACTTTGGAGAAGCCCGATGCCTCATATCGCGACACGAGATGGTAGGCATCAGGGTCCCCTTCGTAGAAGTCATAGGTGGCGCTGATCACATTCCTGATTCTGCTTTCGGGGTCCAGTTCCTTCGTATTCGCAATTGCGATCAGTCTCTTTGAGAGCCTGTCCAGGGACGGCTCTACCAGGCTGTAATAAAGGTCGTCTTTGCTCTTGAAGTAAAGATAAATGGTAGCATTGGATATCTCCGCCAGAGCGGCGATGTCTCCGATGGTTGTGGCTGCATATCCTTTTTTGTAAAAAAGGGTGGCGGCGCTGTCCCGGATCTGCTTGATGCGGTTTTCTTTTTCCCTTGATTTTCTTTCGGTGATACCCATCATTCCGCCGATAGTTCCGGTAAAAGATACATAAGTAGTCAATGATTTACGAAACGTGGTTATTAACTAAACGTGGTTAGTTTATAAATTGATTTGTACCAGCTGTCAAGGAAAAAATGAAAAATATTTTTCCCTTGCGAATCAAGCCAGTGAAGGGAGAGCCCTATCTTTGCGGTCTTTATTTTTGCGCTTTTACAATCACGTAAGGACAGGAAGCCAGCTTCTCTGTTCTGATCTCCCTGAATCCGGCGGCCCGGGCAAGTGAGGCGATCTCCTGCTCCGAGAAGCTCTGGCCGAAGATAATATGACGCAACCCCCAGTGGAGGAGCGGATCCCAAAAATACCAGGCGGTGAAACGCTGTATGAAACGCCTCAGGGCCTCCTCCGCTACATCCCTGTCTGTTTCCGAGATGACCGCCCAACAACCCGGGGCCAGGACACGGGATATCTCCACCATTCCTTGCTGCGGGTCCGCCCAGTGCTTGATGGACCCAATGCTCACAATGCCATCGAACCGGTTGTTTGCAAAAGGAAGATTCATGGCATTTCCCTGCTCGAAGCGGCAATTGTGAATGCCCCTCTGCTTTCGCAGCCTTTCCGCCGCCCGGACCTGCATGGCAGAGAAATCGATGCCCAACAGCGAGGCTGTCGTGTGCCGGGCTGCCAAAAGCAGGGTGGCATATCCCGGGCCGGCCCCGACGTCGAGGATCTGTGAAGATCCATCCATTTCGACCGCCTGGGCGATATGCTCATAGAGTTCGAAAAGGGCATTATAGATCCGCCGGTTGTAGATCGGACCGAAGAGATCCCACATCCAGCGGGCGTCTCTGGCCTTGATGAGGAGGTTCTTGAACATCTGGTTAAGCCCTGTCGGCATAGTGATATTTTTTCATTGAATCATGTGCTGCTTGCAGCATGGTAGGAGCTGCGGACCAGAGGGCCGGATTCCACATATTTAAAACCCATCGCCCGGGCTGTTTCTTTCAGCTCCTGAAATTCATCGGGATGATAGTATTTGCTGACGGGCCAATGGTTCCGGGTGGGCTGCTGATATTGGCCGATGGTCAGCCTCTCACAGTGGACGCCCGCCAGGTCTGCCAGCAAGGTCAGGATGTCTTCCCGTCCTTCCCCGAAGCCCACCATGAAACCGGATTTTGAGATGATCTTTTTTGATGTATCCTTGCTGATCCGCTTTAATAATTCCAGGGATAGATGATAATCCCCCTGGGGACGAAGGTCTTTGAACAGAGCCGGCACGATCTCCAGGTTGTGATTGATGACGGCGGGACCGGCGGCCATCACCTGAGCAAGCGCATCCCTGTTTCCCTGAAAGTCCGGGATGAGGACTTCCACCCGGCAGCCCGGGATCTGCCTGTGGATTGCGTCGATAGCTGCGGCAAAGTGTGCGGCGCCGCCGTCCGGCAGGTCGTCCCGTGTGACCGATGTGACCACAACATACTGTAAACCCAACGCCTTGGCGGCACTGGCCAGTCGCTCCGATTCCCCGGGATCGGGCCGCAGGGGATCGCCGTGGGCAACCTGGCAGTAACGGCAGTTGCGCGTACAGATATCTCCGAGGATCAGGAAAGTCGCCGTTCCTTCCTGGAAGCATTCCGAGATGTTAGGACAACGCGCCTCCTGGCAGACCGAATGAAGCCGGAGACCGGCGAGCACACCTTTGACTTGATTGAATCCCCTGCTGCCGGGGAACCGGACTTTCAACCAGGCCGGTTTGCGCAACGGGGAATGAGGGCCTTGCATCAGAAATAGTACCAGATCGTGCTGTAATCTGAAATATTCTCGCCATCGTCGGACAACCTTTTTAGATAGTCGTAAATGGTGACGTCCGTGTACAGATAATCCAGGGCGGTGACCAGCCGGACCTCCCAGGAGTAGAAACGGTAGATGCGGCGTCCGTCAGGCAGGATCATGATGACTTCATGGTCCTGCCAGGCCTGCAGGTGGGACTTCCCGAGCCGCGGGACGTTAAATACCGGCTCGTCCTTCCGAACCAGGCCGGGCTGGAGCCTGGCTTCTTCCCGCCGCTCCTGTTCGATCCTGGCAATAGGTACGCGGAAATCAATGGTTTCTTCCTTGCCCTTGGTGCTGAAGGTGTAATAGGGATCAATGCCCGATATTTTAAGCGTCTTGCGCAACAGGCAGGTCTCAAAACGCCGGCTGTTGTAATAGGTAAAGACCTGCTGGTTGTAGACGTTCATCCCCAGGCCTTTGATCTTTTTCACAGCGTCCAGGGAATCGGGGCCGATTTCCGCGGCATGTTCGAAATGGGTGACAATGGCAATCTCACGCTTTCCCCACTCATGGTATTTTTTGAAGATGGCGAGCAGGCCTTCATTGATTCGGAAGGGAATGGTGACGAGAACCCGGGTGCCGATCCTGATCCGCTCGACATGCTTGATATCGGCAATCTCCCCGAGCAGCCAGTCCAGATAATCGTTTTTCAGGGTCAGGGGATCGCCCCCGGTGATGAGGACTTCCGAGATGCTTTCGTGCGCCCGGATCCACGCCAGCGCCTCCCGAATCTTTTGCCGGCTCAGTTGGACATCGTCGTCGATGCTTTTGATTTCCCAGTTCCGCTGGCAGTAGACGCAGATCTGCGGGCAGGAATTATAAGGCTTCAGGATCAGGATTTCCGGGTAACGCCGGGTTATCCCATCAATGGGGCTGGTGGATTTTTCGCCCATGAAGTCCATATCAATCCCTTTTTCCCGGCTGTCGATGACGCCCTGACAGTAACGCCGGCTGGGGATGACCTGGGCGCGAATCTGACGGTCGGCATCCGTACGGCCCGACTTGTTGAAGAGGGACAGATAATGGGGCGTGATTTCAAAGGGGATATGCATTTCCCTGGCGCAGGTCAGTCCTTCGACCTCGTCCGACTCCAGCCGGACAAGGTCGCTCAAGATCTTGAGATCCTTGATGATATGCTGATAGTGCCATAGATAATCCTGCCACCGGCTTTCCTCGGCGCCGAAGTAGCCGAGGATTTCCTTTTTCAATTCCTGCCGCTGCCGGACGATGGTGCGGTCAAATCCCGTCCGGTAACGCCGGAAATTGCGCCGGATCAAGCCGGCATAGTCATCCAGTTGTTCGGAACGGAGAATTGCAGCCTCCCTGCCATCCTTCATGCTAAAAACTTCATGTCCCGTGGTGTGCTTGCCCGATTTTCCGGTAATTCCACGGAAAAGCGAAATGAATTCGCATAAAAAGGCTTCATTGATTGTGTCCAGGGAGCGGTCAGTTTCTTTTGCAAGATCGAAAAGAAGCTCCAGGGGCGAAGCGCCGGTCAGGGATTCATTTTCCGTCCGCATGACATTGGAAAAGACACGGATGCATTCCTTGGCGTTGCGTTTCTCGATGATGTTGAGATTGAAGAAATAGGTGTCGGAGCGCATGTTAAAGAGATCGCGTTCGAGCCGGTTGAGATAATCGAACATGATGAAGCGGGCCTCTTCCACATGCTTGGAATTTTTGAGGATACCTTTAATTTTCGGCTCTGCGGCCCAGAGCTCTTCAACCAGTTTTTCTTTGGAGTGCTTAATCCAGTTTTTCATATCCCTTTATCCTTTCCAGCACACGTCCGGTTCGCGGGCGGCCCTGACCTCATCGAGGCGTTTTACGGGCGTCGTCAACGGCGCGGATTTCACCATGTCCGGATTCTCACGGGATTCCCGGGCAATGGCCATCATGACGTCGCAGAAGGCATCCAGTGTCTCCAGGCTTTCCGTTTCATTGGGTTCGATCATCATGGCTTCCGGGACAATCATCGGGAAGTATATGGTGGGCGGATGATAGCCGTAATCGAGGAGCCGCTTGGCAATATCGGAGGTATGGACGCCACTCTCCTGTACCTGCCTCCGTCCCGTGAAGACACATTCATGCATGCAGGTCCGGTCATAGGCGATGTCATAGTATGGCTTCAGTTTTTCCTTGAGATAATTGGCATTCAATACAGCGACCTCACTGCACTTTTTTAATCCTTCCGGCCCCAGCGTGCGAATATAGGTGTAGGCCTTGACCATGACATTAAAATTGCCATGGAAGGCCCGCACCCGCCCGATGCTGTCCGGATAATCCTCACGCCAGGCATAGCGGTCGCCGTCTTTGACGATGCGCGGGACGGGGAGATAGTCTAACAGATTTTTCATTACACCGACGGGGCCGCTTCCCGGTCCGCCGCTGCCATGGGGCGTGGAAAAGGTCTTGTGCAGGTTCAACTGAATCACGTCAAAACCCAGATCGCCCGGCCGGGTTTTGCCCATAAAGGCGTTGGCATTGGCGCCGTCGCAGTAAAGAAGCCCTCCCCGGCCGTGAACGATTTCAGCAATCGCTTCGATATTGCGCTCAAAGAGTCCCAGGGTATTGGGATTGGTCAGCATCAAGCCGGCCACATCCCCGGTCATCAGGTTGCGGAGGTGATCGATATCTACGCCTCCTTCCGCATTAGAGCGGACCGTGACGGTCTGGAAGCCGCAGAGTGCACCGGAGGCCGGATTCGTGCCGTGGGCGGCATCGGGGATGAGGATTTGGCGGCGATGATCCCCCCGGGTTTCAAAGTATTTTTTCATCATCATGACGCCCGTCAGTTCGCCATGCGCCCCTGCCGCCGGCTGCAGGGTAAAATCATCCATCCCAAAGATTTCACTCAGGAATATCTGAAGTTCAACCATCAGCCGCAGGCTTCCCTGGGCGAATTCGGCCGGCGCCAGGGGATGCAGTTCGGTAAAACCAGGCAGCCTGGCGACATCTTCGTTAACCTTGGGATTATACTTCATGGTGCAGGATCCCAGCGGGTAGAAACCCACATCCACCCCGAAATTCCGCCGGGAGAGCATTGTATAGTGCCGGATTAGATCCACTTCGGCCACCTCCGGCAGATCCACGTCTTCCCGCAGCAGCCTTTGCTCAATCACCTGCTCCAGGATGACCTCCGGCACATCACAAACGGGAATACTGCCGGCGGTCCTTCCGGGCCGACTTTTTTCAAAGATTAAATCCATCGCACGCCCCTCATTTTGGATGTTTATTTCTCCTGTAACTGCTTCAGCAATGTGCCATAGGCGTCCAGCATCTCTTGCTTCGTACTGGTCATCGACAGCTTCTTCACCTCTTTCTTTTCGTCCATAAATTCATCCTTTCATTCCAGCAATAGGGTTAATGCGTTCATATGTGATCACCTCTCAGCATAACGTAGAGATTACCGGCGCGAGGAATGAGCGTCCGGTGGATTGATTCGTTATGTGTCGATTATCTCCAAACCTAAGAACTTAACCATCGGATCAAAATCCCTGTCGTCGTGCAACAACGTTAGCTGGTGGTGGATACAGAAAGTTCCAATAATGACGTCTATGGTCTTCCTCACGGTCACGCCTTTTCTCCTCAAAAATCTATAGTTCAAAGCGCTTTCTAAGGCTATTACCTGCCCTCCCATCGGCTCAAACGGAATACCTAAGAGAAGGTCTCTGGCTATCTTGAAGTCATTATCGTTTTGAAATCCCTGAAGAACTTCGGTTAGGATAAGATCACCTATGATGATGGGTGTGTTTCCAAGTGAAGAATCCAGCCAGTCCGTCTGAGAAGTTTTATTGCCGTTGAAGTAGTCGATCCAGACGGACGAATCAACGAAAATCATTTGTCCAACCTCATCTTGTCGAGATTGCCCGACCATTTGAGTTTCCCCCGGAAATGCTTAATTTCTTTCTGGCGTTTCACTTGCACCAGCAGTTTCAATCCCTCTTCTATGGCGTCCTTTTTTGTTTTGAGGCCGGATAACTTGAGGGCGGATTCCATCAGATCATCATTTACTACTACATTCGTTCTCATTGCTTGACTCCTATGTGTATG
>JAPLJM010000093.1 GCA_026388595.1 Deltaproteobacteria bacterium | reverse complement strand
ACGATTCAGGTCCAGCCGGGGACGGCGCTGCTGGATGCGGCGCGACAGGCCGGCGTGGACGTGGACGCCCCATGCGGCGGCAAGGGAACCTGCGGGAACTGCGCCCTGCGCATCATCTCCGGCCGGACCACTGATGAAAGCCTTGGCGTTCTGACCTTGGCGGAAATCGATGAGGGATTCGTCCTGGCCTGCCGGACTGCCATCGGAGATGACGATGTGACCGTCGAAGCGCTGGACCAGACAGCACGCAGCCGCGGCCAGTTCAGCGACGATGAAGGACTGGATCGCATCGATCCGGCGCTGCTGCCGGCGCCGGAAGACCGCCGACCCTTGACTGAAAAAATATGCCTCTTGGTGGCGCCTCCACAAAAGGCCGACGGCTTTTCGGATCTGAACCGGCTGGCACGCACCCTCTCTCTTTTCTTCAGCCCTTCCCGTCAGGAGGCAGGGGCAGAATATGATGAGGGTGGGGAAAAGGTATTGATCCTTTATGCCTTGCCGGCGGTGCGCCAGTTGGCCGATGCTCTGCGGGAGGTCGAGGGAAAGGTCACCGTCACAGTTGCCGAGGACAGCCCCCCAGGGAGGACATGCTCTCCAGGAAAGGCAGATGCAGCGGAACAAAAGAAAGCGGGAGAACCCGGCAGCAGCCGAATCATCCGAGTCACAGCCGTCGAAGCAGGCGACGCCTCGGATCGCCATTATGGGATCGCCATCGATGTGGGAACAACGACGGTGGTCGTGCAGCTCGTTGATCTGTCCGGAATGAAAATTCTGGGCGCCTGCACCGATTACAACGGTCAACTCGCCTGCGGTCTGGACATCATCAGCCGGATTGACTATGCCCGCCGGCCGGATCGCCGGGAGGAGCTCCGCAACCGTGTGCTTAAAACAATCAACCACCTGATTCACCAATCCGCGGGCCACCACCGGATCGGGCCTCATGAAATCTCCTGCGCCGTCATTTCCGGGAATACCACGATGACTCATTTGCTCCTGGGCCTGAATCCCGAATATATCCGGCTCGATCCCTTTACGCCGACGGTTCTCGCGGCGCCGTTCCTCACGGCTGCCGACGTCGGCATCGACATCCACCCCCCGGCAACCGTCATGATTTCCCCGGCCGTGGGAAGCTATGTGGGCGGCGATATCACGGCGGGCATTCTCTGCACCGATCTGTCCCTCAGCGCCGAAGATGTCTGTCTCTTCATGGATATCGGGACGAATGGTGAAGTAGTCCTGGGCAACGGGGAGTTTCTCATAGCGGCCGCCTGCTCCGCCGGGCCGGCCTTTGAAGGGGGCGGGATCAAGTGCGGCATGCGGGCCGCTGACGGCGCTATCGAAAAAGTCGAGATTGATCCGGCAACCGGCCTGGCAGACTGCCGGGTCATTGGACAGCGAAAACCCCGGGGCGTCTGCGGGTCCGGGATGATTTCCCTGCTGGCCCGGTTGCTGCAGACAGGATGGATCGATCCCGCCGGAAAACTGAACCGCTCCCGCCCCTCCGATGCGATACACATCAATGGGCGCAAGGCCGCCTATACCCTTGTTGCGGCGGAGCAAAGCGCGACAGGACGCGCGATCGCTGTCGATGAGCAGGACATTGAAAACGTCATCCGCGCGAAGGCATCGATCTATGCTGCCTGTTCATTGTTGCTGACACAGGTGGGCATGACCTTTCGCGATCTCAGGAAGGTCTATATCGCAGGCGGTTTCGGCCGGTTTCTGAATCTGGATGAGGCCATTGCGATCGGTCTGCTCCCGAATCTGCCCCGGGACCGGGTTCACTTTATCGGGAATGCCTCGCTGAAGGGAAGCACGATGGCCCTGATCTCCTGGAAGCACCGGAAGCGGCAGCATGAGCAGGCCCGACGGATGACCTACCTGGAGCTGTCAACGACGCCGGCCTATATGGATCAATACACGGCCGCCCTGTTTCTCCCCCACACCGATCCTGCACCCTTTCGCTGACGGCTTCGTAAAAAGT
>JAPLJM010000036.1 GCA_026388595.1 Deltaproteobacteria bacterium | reverse complement strand
TCGGCGCCGGATGTCGATCTGAGCGGCTCTCTTGCAGTGCTTCCTTCAAATTACCTGGACGCCACGCAATTGATGCGGGACCGCTGCTTGAGTTTGTTTGAGGAGAAAGCGAGCAGCCTGGTGACCGCAGGACGTGGCGGGCTACCCGTCGAACCGGACGATTATCAGCCCAGCCCTTGATTTTTTTAGCTGCATTTCCTTAACTGTTTCCACTTGAAATAAATAATTTCTCTTCATTTCAACTGCGATATCTTTCAGGAAGCACTGTTAAACATCAAGATTTTCAATGGATATCCCAAGCGCTTCAGCAATCTTTTCAAGGGTAGCGCGACGCGGTTTAGCGGTGGGCTTTTCTAATTTTGCGACGGCGGCTTGACTCACACCAATTCAGGCAGCAAGCTCTCTTTGCGTAATTCCGATGTGATCACGCCATGCCCGGATCATAGGTATTGCCCGTAAAAGATGTGCTTCGACAACCGCTTGAGGTATACCAATGGAGCGAATCTTGTCGCCATCCAGCAAGGGACGGATACGCTTGAATTCGTCCCAAGGAACCAGCACAAAAGCCGGATTGCCTTGATAATCTATCGTTTGGTAATCAATATGTGTTTTCATCTCGCTTTTTAACCTCTTCTATACTGATGATACTGATTTCTTCAAACACATCGAAGAGTATCCGCCAGTTTCCCACACGCAGTCGATATGCTCGCTCGTGATTGGCTAACCGCTTGACATCCCGCTGGAGGTTCTCGATCAGTTGCGCCGTCAGAATATTTTCCTTATCGCCCCGATCTCCTTCCGATAATACTAAATTTCCATATGACCGTGGCTTTAAAATATCATTGAAAATCTGTCATATCAAGAAGATATTCGGTCCCGTTTTATCTATTGATTAAACGAGTAAACACTGTTAATTTGAAGACATTGAGAGATAATCGGGACCAGGATTGAATCAATCATCCATCTAATGAGGAGGCGTCAACATGGCAAAGAAAGTTCTGGTGTTATTGGGAAGTCCGCGGAGAAAAGGGAACAGCGCCATTCTGGCAGAGCAGATAACCAGGGGGGCAAAATCGGCCAAGGCGAAGGTCGAAACGATTTATCTGCACGGTAAAACCATCGCTCCCTGCAAAGCCTGCTTCACCTGCCAGAAGATAGGCAGCAAGGGATGTTCCATTCAGGATGACATGCAGGAACTCTATTTAAAGCTCATTGACGCAGATGCCTGGGTTATTGCCAGCCCTGTTTACTGGTTTAATATGTCCGCACAGACCAAGATCTTTATGGACCGCTGTTTTGCTCTTCCAGCCTATCAGGCGGACCCATTCCTCGGGAAGAAGATTGCCATTGCGATGGCCTATGGCGGTGAAGATCCTTTTGATTCCGGTTGTGTGAATGCCCTGAGAACCTTTCAGGATTCCTTTGGCTATATAGAAGCAAAGCTTGTCGGCATGGTTTACGGCAGCGCGATGGAGGCCGGTCAAATACGATCGAACGAAAAAGTGATGCAGGAGGCTTTCAATCTGGGAAAGAAGCTTGCGGCGGAATGAAAAACCCGCTCATACAGCAATACAGATTTTTCCTTAAGGATACGATCCGGAAGCAGATCGACTTTTCGAAGACCGATCAAAATCGGGGCATCGATCCGCCGCCCATTGAAAAGCCGTTTCTTGCCGATGCCGTCAGAATAGATCTTTCCAGGGATGGTTCCTGGAAAAGCCTCTCCTCTGTCACCCTGCCCGATGCGATTAAAAATCGAAAAAGTCATAGAGTCTTCCTGAATGTCGCCATGACCTTGGAGGAGCTTTCCTTCCTTCTGTGGGCGACGCAAGGCATCCGCCATAAAATTGATCGTGGCCACGCCTATCGGACGGTCCCCTCTGCCGGCTGCCGTCATGCCCTGGAGACCTATCTCTGTGTTTTGAATATTGAGGGTTTGGCGCCGGGATTGTACCGTTATCTCCCCCTGGAGCACCAACTCCTTTTTGAATTTGCGGAAGAAAATCTTGAAGAAAGGATTGTGGAGGCTGTGTTAGGGCAACCCTATCCTGGAAAAGCCGCTGTAACGTTTCTATGGACGGCCATACCTTACCGGATGGAATGGCGATACGATCTTGCGGCGTATAAAGTGATTGCCCTCGACGCCGGGCATGCCTGTCAAAATCTTTACCTGGCCTGTGAGGCGGTCGGTGCCGGGACATGTGCCATCGCCGCTTATGATCAGGAAGCCCTGGACGGGTTCCTGCGGATTGACGGCGTCGATGAGTTTGCCATTTACATTGCACCGGTGGGAAAAATAAGAGGATGAATAAGCTTGCCTCGCCGCAACAGGGTTGCCGTTTCGAGGATGCATTAGACGGCTCATGCACCGTAAGGGAAATCCTGGAAACACGACAATGCACCGCTGGCATCATCCAAAACAGAATCCGTTATTCCCGAACTTTTTACTTGTCAAACCTGTCGACAGCGCAGGATGGAACAGAATAACGCCAATCTGCCCGAAAAGGAGAAGTCATGAAGAAGTATGCAAAGATAAAATTGGCAGGAATCGTCGGCACAGCCCTCGCCATGTTGCTGCTCCAGGTGGCTGCGGGAAAAGCAGAGGTCCAGCTCAAGGACAACTACCAGCAAAATTACGATTTCTCGAAGGTTAAGTCCATTGTCATCGTTCCCTTCTATGAGAGTTTCAAGAACACCAGGAACATCCTCTCCGGGCCAGTGAACTCTCAGAACGTCATTCCCGAATCGGTGGATATCTTTTCCATGGCATTGTTTGACGCCGGAATCAATGTCATCGACAGGATGCACCTTGATAAGGTCTTAAGTGAGCAGAAGCTGTCCCTCTCGGGATTGATGGAAAAGCAGGATTACCAGAAAATCGGCAAGCTGGTTAATGCCGACGTCATCCTCTGGGGGTCCATTTCACTCGTAAAGCAGATCGGTAAAAGGCGCGGTGAGATATCCATCCGGCTCATCGATGTGGGCACAGGAACCATCGTGTACACATCCCTTGGCGAAAAGAGTGACGTCTGGGGTGG
>JAPLJM010000209.1 GCA_026388595.1 Deltaproteobacteria bacterium | reverse complement strand
CGCCGGCGCGGGCGAAAGGTCTGATCGGCTTTTTCCTTCTCGATCACCTTCTTGAACAGCTTGAACATCTTGATATTCTGAGATTCGTCCCGATAGAAGGTCTCCCAGGCGTAATGATAAAGGGCCTGGAGCCTTTCCGGAGACATATGCCGAGGCTTGAAGATGACCTTGTCCGTCGTATAATCATTCCAGTCACTCGACAGCACCCGGTTTTCCCGGTGCATGTCGTCCCAGGTGCGGGTATGGGGAAAGGGTGTCAGCACCGTAAACTCGGCAAGATCCAGATTCACCTCCAGGAGAAAATCGACCAAACGTTTGATGTCGTCCTCCGTCTGATTATCCATGCCCAGCAGGATGGTCCCTTCGACGCCAATCCCGAAATCATGATAGCGCTTGATCCGGTCCCGGATGTAATCGGACGTATCGATGATCGCCTGATACACATACCAGGCGCCTGCCTGGGCGGCCAGATCGAGAACGTCGTCGTCGTTCTCGATGGGATGACAGCACCATTTTTTCTTGAGGGGGATCATCTCCCGGAAGAGCCCCATTTCCCATAATTTGTCCTGGGCAAGGGAATTGTCAACGATGAACAGCCGGTTATTATCAATGCCGGCCAGCTCTTCGATGACCCTGTCATAAGGGCGGGGTCTGAATTTTCGACCCCCGAGGAAACTGACGCAACAGGGATAACAATTGAACCGGCAACCCCGGGAGGTGTGCACAAGGTCCACCATTTGCACCCCTTTGTAATTGTATAGCTCCCGGTTCAGGATGCTCCGCCGGGCAGGGCCGACGGATTCAATGGGCGGATGATCGTTAAAATAATCATAGACCCGCTGCAGCCGACCGTTCCGAAAGTCTGCAAAGACCTGCTCCATTCGGCCTTCCGCCTCACCCAAAAAGACGCTGTCGGCATGGATCATCGTTTCTTCAGCGTGCAGCATCGTGCCGATCCCGCCACAGATCACCGGGATGCCCTTTGCCCGATAGGCGTCGGCAATAGCCCAGCCTCGCTTGACCTGGCCGGTCAGCATCATGGAAATCCCGACAAAATCCACATGATCGTCTGCGGGAAGGGACTGCACATTTTCATCGATAAATTCTATATCGATTCCCTCCGGAAGGGTCGCCGCGAAGACCACCGGCCCATGCGGAGGGAGGTGGAATTCGGTCTGGTGGTCCAGTTTCTTCCATCCGGGATAGATCAAACGGAATTTCATTGCATGGCTCCTGTACATCAAAAAAAGGGATGGTGTTGTACGGTTGAGTTTCCCGAAGATAGCATCCCTGAAAAATTAATTCAAGCGCCCGTCCCCTTGAGGCAGGCGCTCCACCTGCAGCAGCGTCATTTTCAGGGTATAACTTGGAAATTTGTAATGGGAGAGTTCAATCTTTTCGGGAATACCCTCCGGGTTCAGTGCATAGGCCCTGACCTGGCGCGAAATGTGATCACTGGTATCATATTGCCGGATAACCCAGCCGAGCCGCTGATTGAGCAACACATCGACGGCCAATCCATCGGCTGTCTGCCAGCGGCATCCGGGGAACCCCTTATCAAGAACGCCTGTCGTCACCAATGCCTTGCCGGGCGGGAAAAAGACAAGCCGGATATCCGCCATCATGCTTTCCGCGAACTCAGGAGAATCAAATGGATAGACCGCCCGGTTAACTGTCACCGCCTGCTGATAACGGGCGTCAAAAAGGACAAACCCTTCGATGGTCATAATTACGCAGTGGATGATGCCTCTGGCCGGATCAAGGGTGACGATCCCCATGGCCGTCGCTCGGGAATCATCGGGCAGCCGGGCCTCGATGGCATGGACAAATTGATGGGGTGCGTCCGGGAAGATGGATTGACACCACTCCAGAAGAATCGGTTGCAGACCCGGCCCGGGTGGTTTAATCTCCGGCAGACTGCTGCAGGCCGTCATGACAAAGGCGATGAAAATCAGGCCCAACGCCGCCGCCGGTTTAAGTAAAAGATGAATCAGGACCTTTGGAAAGTGGCTTCGCGGCCGCTCAAAAATCTTTTTCGCTTCAGATCTGCTCATATCACAGGATGATTAAAAACAAACGGTTAACTTCATTACTGGAAAGGCGAAAAACATTTGATTCGCCGCTTGCGAACCATTTTTCACCGGTTATGCAAAGCGCTCGAATCATTGAGGTACCTGAAAGACAGACGCAGGAATCGGTTGATTGACCTGCACCGCCCTGAATTCAAAAAGCGTCGTGGTCTTTTCATCTTCTACGATCAGGATGGCTTTCAGGACGCCGGGCTGCGGGGACGGGGTCAGTTCGATCCGCTTGATCAGTCTGGCAAAGGACTTTTCCTTTGGGGTGAGAATGATCCTGGGAAACGGTTTGCTCACAAGCGTTGCCGTAAAGTACCGACTCTCATCGAATTGGCCGCGGAGCCATGCACTGATTTCCTGCATGACCATCTCCATGGCAGGAAGACGCCCCTCCGCTTCCTCTGTAAACCCGCCCCCGGCATTGATGTAGCGCTTCATCGATCCCTGGTGCATCAGAAGGATGCTTTTGACCGGCGCGGTATATTCCCAGCGGACGGACGCAGGGGCCTGAAAAAAGAATTGCCCCTGGGATAACAAGGGCTTTGAAAGGATCGCCATCTGCTTTTTCTGGGTAAACTGGGCGTGGATGGACTGAATATGGGCGGCTTCCCGCCGGACCTGCTCCCAGCTGTCCGTCCAGCCGACCAGCAACAGGCAGCCCGCCAGGATGGCCGGAATAATTAAGATATTACGATTTCCTCTCATATATTGAGACCTTATGAAAATGGATTCCAAGTAATGGTTGCTTCTTTGAAACCTTTGCATGACCGTTGAAAAATGGTTCGCTAGCGGTGAATCAAAGATTTTTCGACTTTCCAGAAATTAAACTAATTTATTGATTCCAAATATATTTGAGTCTTATCATATTTCAATCGAAAAAGATTTTGAGCCGTGGCGAAGCCGTTTTTCAACGGTCATGTGACTCTTTTCCGGATTTGTCAGAACATACCGCCGTTGACGCCGATCACCTGGCCGGTAATATAGGAGGCGTCGTCGGAGCAGAGAAAGCGGACCACCCGCGCCACTTCCTCCGGCTTGCCGATTCTGTTCATGGGGATGACCTCTTTGATCCGCTCGATGGGAGCGTCCCTGATCATTTCCGTCTCGATTAATCCCGGTGCGACCACATTCATCCTGACCCCCAGCCGGGCCACCTCCGCCCCGATGGAGCGGCTCGCCGCGAGCAGGCCCGCCTTGGCTGCAGAATAATTCGCCTGCCCCCGGTTGGCCACCAGGCCAGCCACCGAGGAGATGGAAACGACGGACCCACGCTTGTTCCGAACCATCTTTTTCAGAACCGGCTTGGTCATGTTGTAGAAACCCTTGAGGGTCGTGTCGATTACGCTGTTCCAGTCTTCCTCGGGCATCATGATAAAAAGCCCGTCCGCGGTGATCCCTGCGTTATTTACCAAGACGTCGATCGTTTTAAAGCGGGAGAAGATGTCCTGCAGGGCCGCATCTACCGCCGCCGCCTCACGGACGTCAAACTTGACCTTTTCACCGTCGCTGCCGGCAGCGCGGACCATAGCCAGCGCCTCTTCCGCTGCCTGGTCGTTCGCCCTGTAATTGATGACAAGATAATATCCGGCCCGGGCCAGCTCCACGGCGATCGCCCTCCCGATACCCCGGGCGCCGCCCGTAACAATGGCCACTTTCTGATCCGTCATAATGCTTATGATCTCCTTTCGTCATCTTCTTCCCGGAAGACCTGTACTTCCACTTGAGCCAGGACCTTTGACGCCGCCGCCACGGTCCCGGTGAACACAGCATAGGTCTGCAGGGCGTATAACGTCCGGACCGTGGTTGTCAGGACTGTGCCGAGCGGAATCGCATCCGTAAAAAAGTCCGCCTTCTTGATCCCCACCAGCCAGCCCTTGGTTCCGGCCTTGCCTTCCCGGTGCGCTTTCCAGCCTTCATGCACGCCGGATGTCTGAGCCACCAGCTCCACAAGGATCACCGGGTTCAGGAGGGCCTCTTCGTCTATGGGCCATGCTTCCGTCACAACCGAGGACGTCCGGGCCATCTCTCCATCGACCTCCAGGATGTCATCGATCAGCTTCATCCGGTCACGGTGGGGGATGAGATCTTCGATGCGGATATTTTCAACAGGCATAGCAATCCGGGTTGTGGTGTATTTTGAACGGTTGTTCCGTTGCCCCGCTTTTATGATGAAAATTTTCCGGAAGTCAAGGAGATTTATACAAAGTTTTGCTTCTATTTTCGCATGAGTTCTGCTATTCAGCGACATTCCGAAAGATTGGGGAAAGATGATCCAGATCAGCCACCTTTATAAATTTTACAGCGGACGTCCCGTCCTGGACGACGTCACGCTGTCTGTCCCGGACGGATCCATCCTGGGCCTGCTGGGACCGAACGGTGCCGGGAAGACAACGCTGGTCTCCATCCTGACGGGGATTGTCAAAAAAGACAGGGGAGAGGTACAGATCAATGGTTTGGACCTGGATCGGGAACCGTCAGCCATCCGGGCGATTGGCAGCATCGTGCCGCAGTCTTTCGCCTTCTATCCGACGCTCACCGTTTACGAAAATCTGGAGTATTTCGGCGCCCTGTACGGCCTGAAAGGCGGGGCGCTCAAGGCGCGCATCGACCGGAGCATCGATATCGGCAGCCTGCAATCCTTTCTCCACAAAAAGGCGGAAGCATGCTCCGGGGGCATGAAGCGACGGCTGAACCTGTCCATCGGACTGCTACCGGACCCACAGATCCTGTATCTGGATGAGCCCACGGTCGGCGTGGACACGCAATCGCGGGTCTACATCCTCGACATGATTGTGAAATTAAATAAGGAGCGGCAAACCACCATTGTTTACACCTCCCATTACATGGATGAAATCGAACAGGTTTCGGACGTGATCGCAATCATCGATGAAGGAAGAATTATCCTGCATGACCGAAAGGAAATGGTCCTCACCCAGACCGGCAAGATTTCCATTGAATTCGAAGACCTGCATCCATCCCTGAAGGAGCGACTGGATGCCCTGGACGGTGTGCGGGTCTGTCGGAACCGCCTTTTGGTCGACCGTGATGAACACTTTTATCCGAATATGCAAAAGCTTTTTTCCATATTCGCGGAGGAACACGTGAAAATCAAGGATATCGTTTTCGGCTATAAGAATCTGGAAGACCTGTTCATTGCCTTGACGAGCGAGAGATTAAGGGACCATTGAATTTTGACGAGATTTTATTACATCCTGAAAAAAGAGTTTCGGGTCATCGGCAGGGACATCCATGCGGTGGCGGTGCTGTTTATCATGCCCGCAGCCTTTATCCTGATCATGTCGCTGGCCATGCAGGATCTCTTTGATATTCATA
>JAPLJM010000113.1 GCA_026388595.1 Deltaproteobacteria bacterium | reverse complement strand
ATCCAGGATGTTCAGGGCGACCCCGCCCAGGTCGATGACGTCTCCCCCGACCACGGATGTGCCTGTCATATCGTCGCGCCAGTCGAGGTCATAGGCTTTGAGGGCGTCCTCGGCGCCCACCTGCTTTGCGCTGATTTTGCTGTAGGCGTTCATGATCTCGATGGCCTTGGGCATGACGAAGATCTTCCAGGCCGGTTCGGAAGCCAGAATTTCAATCTCAGGCCAGGCTCTTTTAAAGTAAGGGACGATTCCCACATGATCGAAGTGGGAGTGCAGGATGAGAAATTTCCTTATTTTTTTCGCATCGATTCCGAATGTTTTCATCTGCTCGAGCACATGGGGGAGAATATAACTGAGTCCCCCGTTGATCAGGATGAAGCCGTCTTTGCCTTCCAGAACGTAGACGCCGGCCTCTTCCAGGCCGAGGTACCAAAGATGATCCGTGATTTTTCCCGCCTGACGAAATCTCATGGCATGCAACCCTCCAAGTTAAGTTTCTTATCTGGTGTATTTATAGTCAAGATCTGGAGTGATAGCAAGCATAAAACATCAATTTATTCATAGAAAATGGTGATCGTCCATGATAATAGGGAACCTTTTTTCTAGACAGCCAGGGGGATCATCAAGGACGCAGACACATCAAGACAAAAGAAGGAGGAGAAATGAAACTGATCAGCAATATGGATGCACTCTTCAAGCCGCGGAGCGTTGCCATGATCGGGGCTTCCGCCAGCCCCGGGAAACTTGGCTATGATATTCTTTACAATCTCATCCATGCCGGGTTCAAGGGACCCATCTATCCCATCAACCCCAAAGCGGATCAGCTTCTGGGGCTGACTGTTTACAAAGATATTGCATCTCTTCCTTCCCCTCCGGAGCTGGCCGTTGTCGTCATTCCCTCACGGATGGTGTTGGGGACCATTGATGAATGCGGCAAAGCGGGGGTCAAAGCGGCCATCGTCGTGACGGGCGGCTTCGCTGAAGCGGGGACCGATGGAGAAAAACTCCAGAAAGCGTTGACCGAGATCGCCCGTCAACATGGCATTCGCGTCGTCGGTCCCAATTGCCAGGGGATCAACAGCCCGCACCATAACCTCTGCGCGTCATGGCCGTTGATTACCGCCCGGGGTAAAATTGCCTTCATTTCCCAGAGCGGCACGGTCGGGGCGGCGCTGATCGACTGGGCCGGTCAGGATCAGCTCGGTTTCAGTGTTTTTGTCAGTCTGGGCAACCGGGCGGACGTGGATGAGTCCGACTGCATCCGGTATTTCAACGACGATCCGGATACAAAAGTGATTGCCCTCTACATGGAAGGCGTCAAGCGTCCGGCCTTTTTTTTGGAGTCCCTTGCCAAGGCGACGAAACCAGTTGTCATCCTCAAGGCGGGCCGGACAGCCCGGGGCCGGGTGGCGGCGGAGAGCCACACCAAATCCCTGGCGGGCAATGATGCAATCTATGAGGCCATTTTCAATAAATACAAAATTTGCCGGGCCGATAATCTGGAAGAGCTCTACGATTTTGCCAAAGCTCTGGCTTATATGGAAAAACCGACCGGAAAGCGCCTGCTCAACATATCGAGTTCCGGCGGCGCCGCCATTCTCGCCATCGACGAGTCAGAGAAACTGGGCTTCGAGAATCCGGCGCCCACACCGGCCCTGCAGAAACGCTTGCGGGCCTTCCTGCCGGCCCACTGCGGCGTCAGCAATCCCATCGATCTGACGGGCGATGCCATCTCCGACCCCAGCCTCTACGCCAAGGTCATCGCTGCCGCTAAGTCGGATTACGACACCAGCGTCGTGATCTTCGGCGATCCTATCCACGGCGCTTCCGACATCGTCACCGGGAAAGGGGAGGTGGTTGTCTACTGCGGCGGCGCCGATGTGGAACGGGAGGAAAGCAGATTATTGCATCAGAAGGGGATCCCCGTCTATCCCACACCGGAGCGGGGCGTCCGGGCGCTCTATCAGCTTGTCCGCTTCGATGAAGCAAGACCGGCCAGGAAAACAGCCCATGCTGCGGCGCCTGCAGCCCTCCTGAATCTGATGCCGGCCCCCCGGGCAGCCGCTCTTCTGAAGAAATACGGGATCGCTGCGGTGGACACGAAGCTGGCGGCGTCACCGCAGGAGGCCGTTGCCTTTGCGAAGAAATTCAAAGCGCCCGTGGTCCTGAAAATTGCTTCCCCCGATGTCTCTCACAAAACCGATGTGGGCGGGGTCCGGCTCAATCTGGTTAAGCCGGCAGACGTCAAGGATGCCTTTGAAGAGATCCTAAAAAGCGTCAGGAAGCAAGCGCCAAAAGCCAGAATCGAAGGCGTCACCGTTTCCCCCATGGCTGAGCCGGGCGGACTGGAGGTCATTCTGGGTGTCATCAAAGATCCTCAGTATGGTGCTGCCCTGATGTTCGGTCTGGGCGGGATTTTTACGGAGATTTACAGGGATGTGCAGTTCTGCCTGCTGCCGGGTAAGGTCAATGAATACAAACGGTTGATCAAGGGCATCAAGGGGTATCCGCTGCTGGCCGGCTTCCGCGGGCGGCAGCCGAAGGATGAGAAAGCCCTAATTAATCTGATGCAGACCCTGTCAAAACTGGTCAAGGATCATCCGGAAATCGATCAGATTGATCTGAACCCGGTCCTGGTTTATGAGCAGGGACTATCGGTGGTGGATTACCGGATCTATAGACGGTAGGAGAGGGGTATCTTTCGCTTACGGGATGGTCAGGCATTGCATTGATCTTGATCATCCCGTGAGAGTTTGCATAACCGGTGAAAATGCTTCACAAGCGGCGAATCAAAGATTTTTCGCATTTCCAGAAATTAAACTGATTCATTGATATTAAAGATATTTAATCCTTAGCATATTTCATGCGAAAAAGATTTTGAGCCGCGGTGAAGCCATTTTTCAAAGGTTTCCCCGTAGCTTTCTCAGTTCTTCCGCGAAAATGTCATACATTGACTGGTTGAAAAGGACGAAGCGCACCAACTCAATATCCTTGTGCTCCCGGAGATAATCCATGACCGTTTTCAGGGCAATGCGGGCCGACTGATTGGGCGGATAAGCATAAACACCACTACTGATGGCAGGGAAAGCAAGACTTTTCAAGCCCCTCGCCGAAGCTAATCTCAGGCTTTCCAGGTAGGCGCTTTTCAGCAGGGCCGCTTCCCCGTTCATACCGCCCTGATAAACAGGGCCCACCGTATGGATAACGTACCGCGCCTTGAGACTGCCGCCGACGGTGATCACAGCCTGACCGGTGGGACACCCTCCGATCTTCCGGCATTCTGCCATGATGGAAGGGCCTCCCGCTGCATGGATGGCCCCATCAACGCCGCCCCCTCCTGCCAGTCTTGCATTGGCGGCATTCACAATCGCCTCTGTATCCTGCTGGGTAATATCACCCTGAATAAGCGATAGCGTGGAATTGTCTATCTTAGTATCCATGGCATGGCTCCTTTCCTGCTTAAAGTTACAGCTCGCCGCAGGGTATGTGCCTGATCCGTATCGAGCCCTCTGAGAAATGGCTTTGCCACCGCTCAGAAATCTTTTCGCTTCAGCGACCTTCTTGTCCTATGATGATTAAAGACAAGCCGTTAACTTCAGTACTGGAAAGGCGAAAAACATTATGATTCAACCCTTGCGATCCATTTCTTACCGGTTATGCCTGGTTCCCGTATAATGAAATGATGAAAATCTGTAAAGGGATAATTTGCGGTCGTAACTGAGAAGCCTTTTCGCTTGAGAATTGGGCTCTTAAATGATACTGTCATACGGCCTCGGGGTGCTGTCCATTACAGAGATGACTTCTACCAACAAGGACAATTATCATTTTTAATCAGTCAATGAAGATGGCGTTTAATACCAATAAAAGCCCTGAAGACATTCTTCAGGAAGAGTTCCTTCAGGAAAAAGCGGCTGTTCTGGGACGTGCGGGGGAGAGCGTTTCTAAAGCTCTGGAAAAATTGCAAGGCATTGAAAAGAGCCTGAAGGAGCGTCTGATTCGGCTAAGGGATATTGAACGATCCATCAGGCAGGATTGTCCAGATATTGATAATATGGGCGGATTGCGCCGTCAAATAATGATTGAGATTAACAAAGAGATTAATAAATATAACAGGGCGCGGGAATATGCTTCCACGCGGTACTATTACCTGATTGTCACCCGGGAAGCGATGGGGATGAGAAGGCACCACTGGGTGGAACAGCATTACCGGGTGCCGCCAAGAAAAAAACACCTACAGGATGACTGATGGACCGATATGCCAAACAGCGGATGAGGATGGTGGATGCGCAGATCCGCTCGCGGGGAATCAAGGATATATGCCTCTTGAAATTGATGGAAAAGATTCCCCGCCATCTGTTTGTGGAAGAGGCCATGATGGATCAGGCCTATAATGACAATCCCCTCCCGATCGGCGAGAGACAGACCATTTCGCAACCCTATATTGTGGCACTGATGACAGAGGCGCTGGCGTTGACGGGGAAAGAAAAAGTGCTTGAGATCGGAACCGGGTCCGGCTATCAGACCGCCATTCTGGCAGAACTTGCCGACCGTGTCTGTTCAATCGAACGGATTGCGTCATTGGCGGGGATGGCAAGAAAAACACTCGATTACCTGAATGCTTTTAATGTGGCGATCCGGGTAGGAGACGGGACGTATGGCTGGAAGGAAGAAGCGCCCTTTGATGCCATCCTGGTGACTGCCGGCGCCCCGAAAGTTCCCCCTATCCTCGTAGAGCAGCTTGGTGTGGGCGGCAGGCTGGTCATTCCGGTGGGGAGCCGTTCGACACAGACCCTTTTGAAGGTGACCCGCCTTTCCGAAAACATCGAGGACGTGAAAAAGGAAGATCTGGGCGGATGCCGGTTTGTCGATCTCATCGGGGAGCATGGTTGGGAAAACTGAACGCACATTCCTGGGGCCTCATCAGAAAATGGATTGCCTTTCTGATCATTGCTTCTCTGTCCTATGCCTGTTCCTGGCAACCTGTCAAATATCTAAAGGCCGGTCGCGTCACGGGGGTTTATCACCGCGTCAAGAGTGGTGAAGATCTTAACCATATCGCACGGGCTTATCATGTAGACGTTCAGGAACTGGCGGAAGCAAATAATATCCAAGATCCGAACCGCATTAAACCCGATGACATTATTTTTATTCCCGATGCCAAGCAGGTTGTCGATGACGTCATGACATCGGTGAACGCAAGGGGACCGACAACCGGGATCCCTTTGCCAAAAACCGATCAAGCCAGGGCGAAGCCGGTAAAAAAGATCGACCAGTCTCCCGCAAAGCCGCTTGTCCGGGAAGCTGTGATCCGGCCAAAGACGGAGGCATTGTCCGGGACGTCAACCATTCATATCAAACCGTTGAAAGTACTGGATCACTTTCCGGCAGCTGTTCGGGAAGAAGTGAAAGGCATTGCGCCCGTGTCTGAAAAAGAGCCGCCTGTGCGGCCTACGGGGCATGCGGCGGAACCTGTTCGCACGCCTCCCCTCGCGCGTGAGCCGGGGGCGCCGCAGCCCGATTCCACCCGGGTATCTCCCGGTGGGCGTGAATTTCCGCCGGCAATTGGCCCCCTGAAGGAGGAAGGCGATTCGCTCCATTTTGACCGCAAGCGGTTTATCTGGCCCGTGAGGGGCAGGGTGGTCTCGCGGTTCGGCATCCAGCCCAATGGTATGTACTATAACGGGGTTACGATTGTTGCCGGGGAAGGCATGCCCGTGGCCGCTGTCGCCGGTGGGACCGTAATTTTTTCGGGTCCCCTCAAGGATTATGGAGAGACGATCATCATCCAGCATGTTGATCATTATGCCACCGTTTATGCCCGTCTGGGACAACGGAATGTCAAACTCAATGATCGTGTCAGGCAGGCTGATCCGATCGGTCATTTGGGAAAGGGTGAGGGAAAGGGAGGCGGGGCACGCTTGACCTTTGAGATCCGCTATCGGAGTAAAGCGCGTAACCCAATGTTTTTTCTTCCATAAATATATTTTAACCCGCACAGAGTCAGGAGTTTGTGAAGATGGCGTTTTCTTTTGAGCAGGGGCCCATCCGGCCGCCCAGTGAAGCCAGAAGTCTGTTGATCCGTGTGACCAGGAATTGTCCCTGGAACAAGTGTGCCTTTTGTCATTCCTACCGCCACACAAAATTTGCCTTGAGGTCTGTTGAAGACATCAAACGGGATATTCAAACAGCGAGTCAGATTGCCGACGAAGTCCGGGCGCTGTCCTGGAAGGCGGGAGAAGGGGGGCATGTCAATGAAAGGGTTGCCAATGCTGTCTGGCAGGAGAATGGGCGTTACGATGACAGCTTCCGTTCCATCACCGCGTGGCTTTATTATGGCGGTGAATCCGTTTTTCTGCAGGATGCCGATTCGCTCATCCTGAAAACAAAAGAGTTGGTGGAGATCCTTTCGAGCCTCAAAGAGAGATTTCCTGCCGTCAAGCGGATCACTTCCTACTGCCGTTCAAAAACTGCGGCCAGAAAGTCCATTGAGGAATTCAGGCTCCTCCGGGATGCCGGCTTGTCCAGAATTCATATCGGCATGGAAAGCGGCTATGATCCCCTGCTTCAATTTATCCGGAAAGGGAGCACGGCAGCGGAGCATATCGAAGGAGGCAGAAGGATTGTGGAGGCAGGCATTTCCCTGTCTGAGTATGTAATTCCGGGATTGGGCGGGACAAAATGGTCAAAGGAGCATGCAGAAGAGACGGCCAGGGTTATCAATCAAATCAATCCGCAGTATGTCCGGCTCCGGTCGCTGCACGTCGTCCGCGACACCGATCTTTATGAAATGATGCAAAAAGGTGAATTAACACCGCTGGGTGACGAAGCGGTGGTATGTGAAATTCGCAGATTCATTGAATGCCTCGAAGGCGTTGAAACCACCCTGGTCAGTGATCATATCCTGAACCTTCTGGAGGAGCTGGAAGGAAAACTGCCGGCAGACAAAGAAAAAATGCTGTCCCTGATTGATCGCTACTTTGCCCTGTCGCTGCGGGATCGGATCATCTTCAGACTGGGCCGGCGGAAGGGTTTTTACCGAAGACTGGATGATCTTGACGACCGACAAACCTACATGAGTTTACAAAGGATTGTTGAAGAATATGCGTCTCAGGAACCCGAACAGTTGGATAAAGACCTGAGAAGATTGATGCACTCATACATTTAAAAAGGATTGACGGACAACTAAAAATCTGGTAACATAACCAATTCAAATTTAGAATGGCAGGTGGTGTGTAATATGTTTAAGGTCGGGGATCTGGCTGTTTATCCCGCTCAGGGTGTTGGTGTAATCGAGGCTATCGAAAACAGAGAAGTCATGGGAAATAAGCAGTTGTTCTATATCATGAAAATCATGGGCAATGGCATGAAGATCATGATTCCCATGAACGGCGCAGACGCCGTTGGACTCAGAGAAGTGATTGCCCGTGAGGAAATACCGAAAATCTATGAGATCTTGAGAAACAAAGATGTAACGATCGATAAGCAGACCTGGAACAAGCGCTACCGGGAGTACCTTGAAAAAATAAAGACGGGATCAGTCTTTGAGATTGCGAGGGTCTTAAGGGATCTGTTTATTTTAAAAAACGACAAGAACCTGTCCTTCGGTGAACGGAAAATGATGGATACGGCCAAAAGTCTGCTCATCAAGGAAATCTCGGTTGCGACCAATGCTGAAGAAACCAAGATTGAACAGGATCTGAAAATGATTTTCCCTATTCAATAAATCAATCTTATTACCATACAAATTTAATTTATAAGGAAAGGAGGTGAGTTTCATTGATCGTAAAAATTCTTTTGGTGTTGGCCTGTTCTCTGAGTGGACTCTTTATTGCACATAGTTACTATGGTTTTCCGCTTGCGATAATCGGCTTGTTTATAGGATTCATGATCGCCTTATTTGTCATAAATATTGAAGAAGCAATACGAAAAGTGTCTTTGCGAATCATATTTGGTGGGGTCGTCGGTATGATCATCGGCCTGCTGATTGCCTTTCTGCTGGCCTATGGACTGAATTTCGTCAGTAATATTATGGAAAAGCAGCAGGTCGTCCCTTGGATTTATACCCTGTTGACCGGCATCATGGCCTATCTGGGCCTTTTGATCGGTTCAAAAAAAATTGAAGAATTCAGTTTTTTTGGTTTTGGTCAAGTCAAGGATATCAGTGATCACCGTGTTCTCGATACCAGCGTCATTATTGACGGCCGGATTGCCGATATTTCCGATACCGGCTTCCTGCATGGCAATCTGATCGTACCCCGTTTTGTTCTGGATGAGTTGCAGTATATCGCCGATTCCTCCGATTCCATGAAACGCTCACGGGGCCGGCGCGGACTGGATATCCTGAACCGGATGCAGCGAAGCGTGGGGATCAATATCGAGATTATGGATCAAGATTTTCCGAAGTTAAAAGGGGTGGATGCAAAACT
>JAPLJM010000381.1 GCA_026388595.1 Deltaproteobacteria bacterium | reverse complement strand
ACATAGCAAAGCGCCCATGCTAAGAATTAACCATGTAATCCGGCAGTGGCCGGAATCCCTTTGATCGGTTGTTCCAGGAGCTTACCCATCCGTGCCATGACCGTCTCCCTAAAATCTCTTGTCAGCGGCATATTTCCGATCTCTATAAATTATTTGTCAAGATCAGGCTGTTCTTCTACGATCCGGCCATCACGATACACCATGACACCAATCCCCGCCAGCGCAGCTCGCTGTCGCGCCTTCCGGGCAGCGCGCGTCATTGCTATCTCAGCATTGACAAGATCGGGATCACGTTTTTTTTGATCATTATTTGAATCCACCTTTTTTGATGTCATTATTTTGCTTCCTCTTCGATAAGAATGGGTCTACTTGAAGAATTATCGTACAGCGCCCATTCATCGACGATTGGTTTATAAATTTCTTCGAAATTACCCAAGCCTGCCGTGAAGCGTCGGCGAATTGTTTGTTCCGGTACGTTGTGGCCACCCTCTCGAACACGCTGGCGAACCCTGGCAATTGCTAGTTCGGGAGAGTTCAAATGCAGAAAGAAAAGCTTTATTGTATATCCTTGCTTCTGCCATGACTTTACGTGCTTTGCATACATTCGACCACTCAGTGTGGTTTCAAATGCAAAACAGTCATTGCGTCGGGCATGATTGAAAATTTCTTCCAGCATCAGCCGACCGGCCTTGATTTCTACCCTATCCGGGTCAAAGGGTGAAAGCCCCCTTGCTATTAAGTCCGCATTTATAAAAATGGGGCAATCAGCTTCATTTGGCAGGAATTCCTCGGCAAAGGTGGTCTTTCCGGCACCATTAGGTCCGGCAATTATAATGATTCTGCTTCCCTTTTTTTTGTTCGTCCCACCCTTGCCTAACCGAGATTTATAATCAGGCTCGCTTTCAGCAATCCCTATGGATTGCTTTTGCTTCCGTCGTAGTAGTTCGATATGGATTGTGGCGCCGATGGCCTCGGCAACTCTTCTGAGCATGCTCAGGGAATGTCCTTCGTAGGATGGCGACTCCAGCCGGCTGATCTGCTGCTGGGTCGTCCCCGCCCGTTTGGCAAGCTCCTTCTGCGAAAGGCCGGATTCCTTTCGCAAAGCGGCCAACCCCAGTGCGATATCCCATGCCTCCCCTGCTTTTTTGAAGCGTTCGGCAAAACTCTCATCCTTGAGCTGCTCATCAAGATACTGATTGAAATTTGTTCTTCTTTTCATATTGACAAAACTCTACAGGAAATCGCATAATCTGTCAACATCAATATTGGTGTAAGCTTCAGATGAGAAATGACGAGGCGGCGCATACCCTTGCCGGGCACGCGCCGCTCATGTCAGTCAGGCGTTTATTTCCCTTTAAATTTGGCCTCGCGCCGTTCCATGAACGACATCATGCCTTCCATGGCGTCTTCGCTCTTCATCAGGGGCATCAGATCGGGGATGAGACGGGCCAGGGCGGCGCCCTGTCCCTCGATGCCGGTGAGCCGCGCCGACCGGAGGGCCGCCATCACGCCGAGCGGCGCACGGCTCGCGATGTCCGTAGCAATCTGAATGGCGCGATCAAGTTCCTGTCCCGGCTCGGTCAGCTCCTGAACCAGGCCCATCCGGTACGCCTCCGCGCCGGTGATTTCGTCGCCGGTGAGCAGATACCGCATGGCGTTGCCCCAGCCGATCTCCTGGAAGAGCCGCACCGTGCCGCCACCGACGGGGTAAATGCCGCGCTTGACCTCCAGCAGGGCGATCTTTGCATCCGTCGCTGCCACGCGGATATCCTGGGCCAGCAGCAGCTCGAAGCCGATGGTATAGCAGCGGCCGCGAATGGCCATGACGACCGGTTTTCTGCATCGTGACTCCAGGTCAAGGCCGAGCGGATGGATGCAGCCCTCGGGAAGCACCCATTTGCCGCCGGAAAAGACCGACGCCCACTTGTCCAGCTCCAGGCCCGCGGTAAAATGCTCTCCCTGCGCGAAAAGGACGCCGCAGCGAAGCTCCGGGTTTCTGTCCAACTCGCCATAGGCGAATGCGAGTTCTTCGTACATCTCCAGGTCAAAGGCGTTTCGTTTCTCCGGGCGGTTGAGCCCCATGAGAATGACATGGCCGCGAATTTCAACGGTAATTCTGGTGTAGTCCATGGTTTGTATAACCTCCTTTATTTTTTACATAATAAGAAACAGTCGATCAACGATATCGGCCCCCGCGGGCTACCTTGAGGCCAGCAGGTTCAGAGCGCTCACCTGTTGTCTGTTTTCCCGGTTGACGACATCCAAAGAATTTATTTTCCGACGGCGCCGAACTTGAAAAGGGCCTCCGTTACGTTCCGCACCTGATCGAGGACCTGGGGCAGGTCCTTGCCGCCCGTATAGGCCCTCAGACGGTCACTGGCCGTAACGGGATCGATTTTGTTGGTGCTGAAGTCATCCAGTATCTGTTTGAGTCCCCGGAAATGCTCTTCCGTCGCCTTGATCTTCTTCAGGTCTATTCCCGGTGCGGCCTTGGCGTTTTGCAGAAATGGAATAATCTTCTTTTCGAGTTCCTTGGACAGTCCCCGGCTGCTTTCAATGTGGCGGTCCAGGAGGCTCATGTGCTGGTTTAGTTTGGGATCATTGAGCATATGGAGCCCTTTGTATTCAATGGTTCTGGCCGTTTGCTCTCCCCACATGCGTTCAAGCTGGGCCACGTTTGTCGGGTTCCGCAGATCCTTTAATACGCCCAGATCGCGGAAGCTCTCCGAGTGGGCATGGGTTGTGAACTCCTGGAAGGATTTCTCATAGTTCTGGCTCATGATCTCTTCGTATGCTTGTTTATAGGCTTTTTGCCCGTCTTTCTGCATCTGGTGGATCGATGATGACCGGCCGTTCTTAATCAGCAGCGTCACCTCGTCCTCAACGAGTCCGAAGTCGCGGTCCATGCCGATCTTGCCGCGGCTGCTGGCATTGCGGAATTCCTTGAACTTCAAATAGCGCATGTCCCACTTTTCCTCGGTCATGATCTTTTTGAAACGGGCATCAACCTGTTTGTAGAGTTGTTCGATCCTGGTGGTGGCAAGCTTTTCCACCTCGCCGCCCGTGGCCTTCAGAAAGTTTTTGGCATGGAAGCTGGCATTGAGTTCCTTTGCCTTTTGAGCGGTCAGGGCTTCAAGCTCCTTCACGGTTTCCGGCGCCGCGGAAAATTGCTTCGCCGCGCTCAGCCGTTGTTCGATATGTGTAAATTCATCAACCAGTTCTTTGCCGCGGGCCATGTCCTTTTTGAATCCGGCCGTATCGAAGGGTGGCAGGCCCTGTTTGAGCGCCTCGGCCTGCCGGAAATCCTGTAAGCGATTTTGCAGTGCCTCGCTTTTTTTAAAGGCTGCAAGTCGCTGCTGCAGCTCTTCCCGCGTTGCCGGTTTGGAAAGCATCCCTGTTGTGATACCGATCTTCTGGATGCCGTACTCAAAGAGCTTTCCCATGACTAAGGCCGACGCCGCTTTTTCGGCGGCTCCGGCCATGCCCTTGCCGGCGAAATAACCGCCTTTCGTATAGCCGTCGTAGGCCTCCACCGCCATGTAGGTTACCGGATTGTACCAGGAGGCTGCGCCGCGGATAGCTTCCGCGGGTCCTCCCGTGATGTAACCCGTAAAGCCTGCGTAAGCCGCCGCACCAGTCTGCCCACCAACAAAGGTAATGGCGATGTTTCCCGCAGTTTGCAGTCCGCCCAGCACCATCAGGGTTCTTTCCGCACTGGCGATTTCTTTTTGCGCTTGGGCCTGCTGTACATAGCCTTGAACTTTCGTGATCAGGGCGTTGTTGACCCCTTGGATCCGGGACAGATCGGCCTTGGCGATAATCTCCGGTGTGAGTTGACGGTCAATGAATTTTCGCGCCTCTTCCGCCTCGCCGGGCGGCAAAAGCGCGGCTATGCGATGGGCCTCTGCCGCCTGTCTCTGCGCCACTTCCATCCTGATCTGATTTGCCCGGATGTTGGAAATAAACTGGTTCCGTGTGTAGTCGTCGAATTCGGTGCGGGTGTGAACGATTTGACCTGTTTTCAGCGACTCGATCAAATCTTTTTCAGCCTGGATATCGGCCTTGACCGTGCGAACGCGGAATTCGAGCGCTTCGCGCCGGTTGTTATCTTTGGTGCGGGACAGCTCTTCCTCTTCGCGCTGGAGGTTTTTCTCGAGGATGGCAATATTGGAGTCATGGAAGGCAATAGTCTCTTTGACCGTTTCGGGGTCTATTTTTTCTACATCTTCATCTGCTTCGGGCGCCGGACCCTGGTCTGCGTCATAATCGATTTTAACGGCGTTGATGGTCGCGATGATTTTACGGAGATAATCCTGCGCCCGCTTGTCGGACAGTCCCGTGTAATCGCCATACCGCTTTGAGATGCACTTTGCACAGGTCGATTTGACTTCATATTCAATCCAGACATAATCAAGAGATCCAGTATACACGGAAGGAACCTTTTTCTTCAAGGTCAACAACCCTTTCCCGAAAGTAAGCCATTCGGATCCTTCAGAGTTTTGCGTCTTTGCCGAACGTCTTGTTGACTCTATAATTTCACCGGAAAACGTACCCATATCGACTGATATTTTCTGCTGCGTTACGAAATACCACTCTCTGTTTTCAGGCTTCCACATGTTCGAGATGTCCCGGATTTTGTATTCCATATCCTTAGCATTGAGCGTCACTATTCCTATGGAAAGGCGGCTGAAGTCGTCGATACGGGGGCCGTTCGCCCTATCCACGTCTTTCCTCGGATATTCGGTAGGAAGGTTTGCTGTCATGGAAAAGGAAGGTCTGCTTCCGTTCCATTTGTCGGCATAAACCCCTCCAGAAAATGGCTCGGGGGTCTTAACAGCTTGTATGTTCAAATTCCTGATTGGAAGGTAGATTCTGCCGGATGTGCCGTATGCGATAATCTTTCCCTTGACCTGGTGAGCTTCCAGATTCACCATCGCCATGGGTGTGGGCATGCCGGTCTCCGTCCAGCCGCCCGGCGCATGAGGATAAAACATGGTTATCCGGGGAGAGGTCGTGTAATTGGCGCTGATATCTTTTCCGATATTGCCCCCCCACGATTGCCAATAATAGAGAGTGGCCTTTTTTGCGATATCGGGAGGCACGTCGGCCGTAAATTCGATGAAGGTGCCTCCTTCAGCGACAAGGGAAGAAGATGTGATCTGAATTACGCCAGATCGCTTAGCAGGCGGGAGCGTTTTGCCGTCGGGCTTTGTTGAAGATGGTTTGATTATCTTCTTAACCGTTTTCAGGGCATCGGCGTGTTTTTTACCAGCCTTCATTTTGGCCTCGGCCTGATCGGGCGGATCGCCCAAGGCTTCAATCTGCTTTGTCACGAACGACAAGCGGGCTTGAATAGACTGAAAAAGGGTTTTCTGCTGGCCCGCTATGGCAAAGGCCTCCTCTGCCCCGGGAGCGTTTTCGTAGCCTGCGGCCAGGGTGCCTTCCGCCCAGGCGGCATCATACTCTTCGGCGGCCGTGTAGGTTAGGCCCCGCAGCTTCAGGAATTCCACCAGCAGGGGGTTGAGCTTATTCAGGTAGTTGATAGCCTGGGGCGTCGGGAAATCGGCCATAACAGCCCACTTTTGTTGAAAGGCTTTGGCTTCGTCGCCGGTCATGTCGCCCTCGACGAGCTTCATGGCCTCACGGGCCGCGCCCGCGACGCGACGATATTGGTCAAGAGTCAGCTTGGTAATATCGAGTGGATTTGCAAGTTCAAGGGGGATAATCGTCTCTTGAGGCAGTGCAGAGGCTCCCAGGGCGGAAGGCACAGTGCCCGGCCCGATGGGCATCAATCCGCAACAGACAATCAGACATAACACAATATTGAGGAACTGCCTCATTGAATCATCTCCTATAATTGAATCGAGCAGGCCGGTTTCTCCCGGTGCTACAGCTTAATATCTGCTTTCTCCGTTTTCTACCAAGGTTCGTAACCTTTAATGTTTGAAATGCCGGACACCTGTAAAGATCATGGCCATGCCGTGCTCGGTAAAGATCATGGCCATGCCGTGCTCGTCGGCTGCCTGGATGGCCTCCTCATCCCGCATGGAGCCGCCGGGTTGAATGATGGCGATGATCCCCGCTTCGGCGGCCATATCGACGCCGTCGCGGAAGGGGAAAAAGGCGTCCGAGGCCAGCACCGACCCCTCTGTGGGCAACTGGGCCTTCATCTTCGCGATTTTCACGGAATCCACCCGGCTCATCTGGCCGGCACCCACACCCACGAGCTGGTCCCGGGTGGCATAGACGATGGCGTTTGACTTGACATGCTTGACGATCCGCCAGGCAAAATCTAGGGCGTCGTATTCCGCCTCTGTGGGCTGGCGTTTGGTGACCACCTTCGCCTTGCGGATATCGAAGGCCTCGCGGTCCCGGTCCTGCACCAGCAGGCCGCCGACGACGCGCCGGAAGTCGTAACCGGCGGAACCTTTGGCAGGGGGAATGGGGATCTCCAAAACCCGCACATTCTTTTTCGCGCCCAGGATGGCTCCGGCCTCGTCATCGAATGCGGGGGCAATGATCACCTCCAGAAATGTCTTGGCCAGTTCCTCCGCCGTTTTTTTGTCCACCGGCCGATTCAGAGCGACGATCCCGCCGAAGGCAGAGACAGGGTCCGTTGCCATTGCCTTCCGGTAGGCCTCCGCCAGATCGCTGTCTGTCGTGGCGGCGCCGCAGGGATTGGCATGCTTCATGATGATGACTGCAGGTTTTTCAAAATCCGATACCGCCTGCCAGGCCGCATCGGAATCCATGATATTGTTGTAGGACAGCTCTTTTCCCTGAAGCTGCCGGGCGTTGGAAACGGCGGATAGACAGGGATCGCTTTCCCGGTAGAAAGCAGCCATCTGATGGGGATTCTCGCCGTAGCGCAGATCCTGGGCGCGACTGAATTGAACCGTATAGGTGTCCGGGAAGAGGTTCTGCACACTGCCGTCGGGGCCGAGCTTGCCCAGGTGATTGGAAATGGCCCCGTCATAGCGGGCGGTCAGTTGGAAGGTCTTGACGGCCAGCCGGAAATTCGTCTCCTCGGAGATCTTTCCGCCCCTTTCCTTCATTTCTTTCAGGATGGCGCCATAGTCTGCCGGGTCGGTGACGACGCTGACAAAGGGATAATTCTTGGCCGCCGCCCGGAGCATGGTCGGTCCGCCGATATCGATGTTCTCGACGGCCGTCTCCAGGGTGCAGCCTTCTTTCTCCACGGTTTTTTCAAACTGATAGAGGTTGACAACGACCATGTCAATGAGGCCGATCCCATGTTCCCGAAGGGATTGCATGTGCTCCTCATGATTGCGCAGCGCCAGCAGCCCCCCATGAATTTTCGGATGCAGCGTCTTCAGGCGGCCGTCCATCATTTCCGGAAAACCGGTATAATCGGATACATCGGTGACACTGAGGCCGCTGTTTCGAAGCTGCGCCGCCGTCCCGCCGGTGGAGAGAATTTCCACCTGAAACGCGGCCAGACCCTTGGCAAAGTCGACGATCCCCGCTTTATCCGTAACGCTGATCAACACCCGCTTGATTTCATTCAATTGCATGATTCTCTCCTGTTATTTTCAATTGTGCCCCGGCAGGTTGCGCTGCACAAACCCACTCTGCATGTCCATGATTATTGATTATTTTCCCATGATCTCCCGCATATGCCGGATACGCTTTTCAATCAAAGGCTTCGTGCCGATGTCCGGCCGGTGGTCCACGGGGCCGCGGATGGCCCGGGCTGCTTTTTCCGCCATTTTTTCGGCGTCTTCCAGGCGATCGGCGATACCGACCACGCCGATGGCGCGGGACGTCGTCATATAGAGACCATCCTCTCTTTTATCCACGGAGGAGTAGTACAGCCGCGCCTTGCCCACATCCCCCACCTCGATCCGGGCGGACGTGGATTGGGCGTCGGAATGATCCTTGGGCAGGCCGTAACCACGGGGGACGACATATTTGCAGACCGTTGCCTTTTTTTCGAATTCGATGGGGAGACGGTCCAGCGTTCCGTCGATGACCGCCCGGCAGAGATCCACGAAATCGGTTTTCAGCAGAGGAAGAATGTTCATCGCCTCGGGATCGCCGAAGCGGGCGTTGTATTCCAGCAGCCGGACGCCCGATTTTGTCACCATGAAGCCGCCGTACATCACGCCCTTGTAATGAGCCCCTGTTTCTTTGCAAATCGCCTCCGCAACCTGCTGCGTAATCGCCAGGCCGTCGGCGATGTCTTTCGGATGGATAAAGGGCAGGCTGTGATCTTCACAGGAATAGGACCCCATACCGCCCGTATTTGGGCCTTTGTCGTCGGCGAAACGCCGCTTGTGATCCTGAACCGGAGGGGTGGCGACCACCGTCTTGCCGTCGCAGAGGCACTGCAGGGAGAACTCCTCGCCCTCCAGCTTTTCCTCGACGGTGACGCTGGCGTGTTCCCTGAAAAAATCCTTACAGAAGGCCAACGCTTCTTTTTTTGTCTGAAAATGATCACCCTGCACCATGACCCCCTTGCCGCCTGTCAGACCATCCGGTTTAACGACGACGGCTTCGAGCTCTTCCAGAAACGCTTCGATGCCGTCCAAGGACGAAAAATTCCTGAAGCGCGGATTTCCCGGGATCTGATACTTTTCAACGAGATCACGGGTGAAGGATTTGGAGGTTTCCAGCCGGGCTAAATTCTGTAATGGTCCCACAGAAGGAATCCCCGCTTTTTTCAGGGCATCTGCCACGCCATGGTTCAGGGGATCTTCCGGACCGATGACGGCGAAGTCAATCCGTAAGGCTGCGGCGAAGGCAACAATCGCGTGCAAATCACTGTAACTGCTCATGAAGATCTTTTCTGACAGGGAAGCGATCCCGGGATTGTTGGCCTTCATGCAGGCAAAGAGCCGGGGTTGCTGTCCCGACCGCATGATCGCTTCGGCGATGGCATGTTC
>JAPLJM010000052.1 GCA_026388595.1 Deltaproteobacteria bacterium | reverse complement strand
ATATTTCCTTATTTGTGCCTGTCCTTCATCCTGGCGGAAAGCGCCGCCAGCATAGCATAAACCCGCTCCGCGTCTTCCGGTGTCATGGACCCCGTCCCGCAGGAGGGCGTTATCAGGGCCTGTTCGGTGATGAGGCGCTTTTCGATGCCCTTGGACGCCAGGTGGTCCATCATGCTTTCGAGCCGGTCTGCGAGACCTTCAACCGTCTGCTCCCGGATAGCCGCCGAAGTGGGTACGATCCCCCAGGCGAGTGACCCGCCTCTCAGCAGGTGCGTCTTGACGGTCCCGGCATACATGGCGATGGTTTCGCCATAATGGAAAGCGTCGAAGTTGATGATGTCCATCCCCGCGTCGATGAGGATGCTCCACTCCGTGTTGCCGCAACAGTGTGTGCCGGCGATGCCTCCTGCGGTGTGCACGGCCTCGACCATGTCCGACAGCAGTTGGACCACATCTGTACGGCGGACGGCTACATAGGTGGAACTGCCGAAGGCCGACAGGATCGGCTCATCGATAAAGCAGATCACCTGCTGCGCATAGGGCTTGAATGTTTGGATCTGCCAGCATCCCACCATGGCCAGGGTTTTCGCGATCATGTCCCGGAATTCCTCATGGTAATAGATCGCCCGCTTGCTTTCATCCACGACCGTCAGGGCAAAGGTGCAGGGGCCGGTGACCTGGCATTTTACGAAAGGCAGTTTGACGCCCCGCTGCCGGAGCTTCCCTTCCAGGGCATGCAGCCCTCCGGCGAAGGCCGGGCTGACGGCCATTGCCGCACAGTCGCCGTTTCCCCCTTCCGGATCCATGGCGGCGAGGTAGGTCTCGTAGAATTGCGCGAAGGCTTCGGAGTAATCTCCGGAGGTATCAAAATAGAGGCGGTTCTTAATGCGGTCGATAACCGCGCAGGGCATATGCTCGGAAAACTGGATTTCCATCTGCTCGTTGAGCCCGAGTCTGGGCAATTGAGGCCAGTGGGGAGCTTCCGGAAGGCTGGAGAGGATCAGCTCGACGGCGTGCGCCGGATTGTCAAAGGGCATGCTTCCGATCCCTGTGGCAAGGAACTTCGGGTTAATGATCATGACAGGTTAGCTCCTTCTAAGATATAGATATCTGAAGTGTTCCTCCTCTTCCAAGGATGTCGTGCAGGTGTACGTAACCCTTCAACTCTTTTTTTTCATTGACGACCACCAGGGTGGTAATTTCCTGCTGCTGCATGGTTTCGATCGTTCGGGCGACAGAAGTATTTTCCTCGATGGTTTTCGGAGAGCGGGTCATGAATTCATCAATGACGTAATCCTGGAAAGGCTCGCCCCGATGGACCAGACGCCGCAGATCTCCATCGGTCAAAATGCCCAGCAAATGATTTTTTGCATCCGTCACCAGGACGAATCCCTTGTTTTTCTTGTCCATCTCGCCGAGGGCCTTTGTAAAGGACGCTCCCGAATTCACTTTCGGGATATCCGCGCCTTGAATCATGACGTCCCTGACTTTCGCCCGCAGACGAAGACCCAGGTTCCCGCCGGGATGAAATTTGTAGAAATCCGTTTCATTGAAATTTCTTTTTTCAATGAGGGCCACCGCCAGGGCGTCGCCCATGGCCAACGCCGCTGTCGTGCTGGAGGTGGGCGCCAGGCCGAAGGGACAGGCCTCCCTGGCGACGCCCACATCGATGACCACATCGCAGGCCAGGGCCAGCGTAGATGACAACTGGCCGGTAAAGGCAATCAGCGGTGCGCCAATCTGGCGTACACTGCTGATAATCATATTCAGTTCGGCGGTCTCGCCGCTGTTGGAAATGGCCAGCATAACGTCATCTTTCCTGACGATTCCCAGATCGCCGTGCATGCCTTCCACGGGGTGCAGGAAAATGGCCTGCGTGCCGGTGCTGGTGAGGGTGGCAACGATTTTTTTACCGATCAATCCTGATTTGCCGATCCCGGTCACGATGACCCGGCCCTTTGATTTATA
>JAPLJM010000348.1 GCA_026388595.1 Deltaproteobacteria bacterium | reverse complement strand
CGCCGCAGAGCCTCCGTTGCCAAAAAGCAGGATCTTGCGGCCCATTTTTAAGGCAGCGGTGACGGCATCCACAACCTGGACGATTTTGCTGAGGTTTTCATTCAGGAAAGCATCTTTAACCTCATTGCCCTCTCTGAAGACCTTTACGATGTAATCGTGCATGTTAGCGCATCCACTTGATTTTTGAGCTTATCCTCTCTCGTTTAACGGTGGTAATATATTGATCGCCCCCCCTTGTGTCAAGGGCGCCCGCCTGATTAATTCAATTGAAAAGGCCTCTATTTTTGAGCAGTGCCAAACAGGAAAAAGGAATGCATTCCCGCTCCATCGGGCATGATTGAATCCAACCTTCAATCAAGCGAGGGGCCTTGAAATGACCGTTCATTCATTATGGCTCAATGAACCGGCCTGGGTTTTTCTGTGGTAATAATATCGGAGGGGAATAATGAGGCCGAAAAAAGGAATGATATACATGGCGGCCACCATTGTTTCGACGGGTCCGAAAAACCTGGAGGAAAAAACGATCACCAACACATTATTCATGTTTCCCAGCATGACGGCGCCCGCCAGTTGATTCTCCAGGGTGCTCTTGCGGAAGAAGAAAATTCCCGCGATGCAGTAAATCGCCGACAGCACGATGGCCATGACGGACGCCATCATGATAATATGAGGCTCCTTTCTGAAAAAAGACGAATACTGACAGAACACCCCGAGATTGATCACGGCAAAAAGCATGAGAGAAATGGGAAACTGCCTTTTCGCGATGTGCCTCAAAAGATCGGGGGTGAGGCGTCTCAGAATTTCAACGGCTGCGATGGGGACGAAAATCACCAGGGCCAGCATGCGGATCATGCCAAAGAGAGAAATCTCAACTTGTTTTGCCGCGACAGCCTGAATGAGGGCCGGCAGGGTGATGGGCGCCAGCATCGATGTGATGACGACGACGACCAGGACGAGGGCGCTGTTCCCGCGCACGAGATTGGATATGAACGGGGCGACAACACCGGTGGAAACCCCTGTCAGAAGCAAGGCCGACAGGGCATAGGTTGGCGCCAAATAATTAAAAACAAAAAACAGAACGATGGGCAGGACCAAACTCTTCAGAACGGTAAAGGCCAGGATCTCCCCTCGATGCTCTGTAAGCGTTTTCCAGACGGCGTCCAGCGAGATGGAGAGGTAACTGAGGAAAAAAAGGGCCATCAGGCAGTACATGGGCATGGCCTGGAAAAAAAACCCGAAATCAGGAAAAATGATGCCGGCCGCCATGGAAGAAAGGACCACGATGACCAGCAAGAGATCTTTTACACGAAAGGGTATTTGCATGGAACGAAGATAGCAGAGAGGATGGCGCTTATCAATGTAAAAGCATATCAATCCGATCATTAAATATTTTTTGGATGACGGAGAGACGGAAATGATTATTTCAGGTTCATCCAGTTATTGCGTACTATTGATTCATGAAAAAGAAATGGACCTTTGTGGACTTCGCTTTGACGAGTCAGCGTTTCGGATTATTAGAGAGTTGACCGATTATTGATTACAAGCCAAAGCACTTCAGTTATGCTTGTTGCACCATTTGAGGTTTGAATCCGCAATATCAAATACATCGAGATCTCTGCCATCTGCGGGAAGTCGTTCAGATTGTGGAAAAGAAGGCCCGCCCTGTTTCATCCCAGGCCGGGCCCTTGCATTTTTTCGAAATTATGATGTGAGAGGCTCCGCCACCTTGCTTAATTGAAGTTCACGGAAATCTCGACAGGCCCTTCCGGGTCCAGGCCAATGTAACGGGCCTTGATGGTTGTGCTGGGTGCCGTCGGTGTCAGCTTCGTGATTGTGCCGAGCGACAGGAGGTCCCCTTTCTTAAGCGCGATGCCGTCCGCCTTGAGCGAATCCCTGATCCAGAGTACGACGTTGATCGGGTGCTCCAGGAGGCTGCTGCCGGGTCCCTCGACCAGCATGGTTCCCTTTTTATCATAAATCTGGCACTTGAAGGTCTTCAACCGCTCCAGCCATTCGGGGGTTGCCTGTACGGGGATCGGGTCTCCTACAATGCCGTATCGGGCGGCCACATTGATGGCGGCGAGCAGGGGGCCGTTGATCTTGACATCTTTCGCGTAGACGAGATCGGGAAGTTCGATAAAGGGGATCGCTGCGTCGATTCCTTTCAGGGCATCCATAGGAGTCACTGCCGTGTTGATGGCCTCACTCCCCACGCGAAGTATCAGGTCCCCCTCATAAAGAGGACGCGCTCCGAAGTTTGCAGCGATCGTCGTGCCGGACTTGAGAATCATCTTCTCCATAAGGGTACCGCGGAGGGGGGCGGTGACCCCGAAAATCTTCTGAACATTTGGATTTGTGAGCCCGGCCTTGTAACCCACAACCTTCCCGAAGGTGGTCATGATGGCCTGGTTGAATTCAGCCTGGATAGTCATGGCCTGATTCAATGCCGGGGACGGAGACAAAGCCGGTGCGGGCATCTTCTTCAAATAATAATCGGCCAACTTCGTTCCCTCACCTGCCGCAAACACCTCGTGGCAAAAGGCCAGAATAAGAAGCATACTCAAAAATGTTATAAAAAAAAGCCCTGTTCTTTTCATCGCTCTCCCTCCTGATGGTTGGATTTTCCGGATTCGGTTGATCCAGCTTTTAAGTCGAGCAGACCTGTTTCTCACCATGCTTTAGGGTGATATTAGTTTGCCCCGTTTCCACCTGTTGCCTCGCCAGTGCCGCAGCACTTCAATTATGCCTCCCTTGGCCCCGATCACCGACATACCAGGACGTTCAGGCACCTGTGAGAGATATCATAATTATCGGGGGAATAACATCAATTATTATTATTTGAAATCAAGCATATTTATCAACACCGACGATTTGCTGATTACTCGAAGGACATCACGGGAAAGCCATCACCCTCATCTTCACTTTCAGCCGAAAACTAAATTTGCACGTTTATCAGGCCTCGTCGATATTGACTTAATCACCCGTCTTCCATTGCCCGCTTTCGTGAACAAAAGTGGCCCACTGCCTTTCCGAAAAAATTATAACAGCACTCTCTCCACGCACCACGACCCGTTTTATCAGCTTCAGTGATTGCTCCATATCCGCGGCGGCCTCTGCGGCGAAGGCCTTCTTTGTCTGATCATCCATCTGTGCAAGCATGGCTGCATCGCGGCTATTCGCCCGTTCGGACGACAGGCGCTTCACCACTTCAAACTCTCCCCTTTTCAGCGCGTTGATCTTCTCGCGGTATGTCTTTGCCTGGGGGCTGTTTTGTGCCGCCTTCCCCTTGAAATTCGCAGTGAC
>JAPLJM010000238.1 GCA_026388595.1 Deltaproteobacteria bacterium | reverse complement strand
GCCGGAGAAGACGGAAGAGGCCATGAAGGGCGGCTGGTTCCATTCCGGTGACATCGGCATCATGGATGAGGATCGATACATCACCGTGGCGGACCGGAAAAAGGACATGATCAAGACGGGCGGAGAAAATGTGCCGACCCGTGAGGTGGAAGAGGCCATCTATCTGGACAAGCGCGTTCAGGAAGTGGCGGTCATCGGCCTGCCCGATCCGAAATGGGTGGAGGCGGTAACGGCGGTGATCGTGTTGAAACCGGGCGAGAAAATGACGGAAGAAGAGGTCGTTGCCCATTGCAAGAAGGAACTGGCGATCTTCAAAGTCCCCAAAAAGGTCATTTTTTTGGATGCGCTCCCCAAAACACCAACCGGCAAGATTTTGAAAAGGGAAATGCGGACCACCTATAAGGACATGATTACCGGCAAAGCGTAATATTGTTGCTGCGTCACTCTCGCCCCGACAATACCCCATAACGGGGGAGAGTCGGGGCGAGATAAATATTCACCACACATGACATTCCCCTCCCCATGGAGAGGGGGTGAAGGGGAGGGGGCCTATTGCTTGAACCCCCTCATTTTTTTGTGCTGTCTATGACGATCCTGCTGATCAATTCTCATTTCAATGGGTCTATGACGATCCTGCTGATCAATTCTCATTTCAATGGAAAATCGGAAATCCCCCCCCTGGGATTGCAATACATCGCCGCCCCCCTCCTGGATGCGGGGCTGGCGGTGTCCATTCTTGACCTGGATATTATGGGTCCTGAAGCCCATGATCAAGTTCTTTTGGAAGCTTTGCGGCAATGCAACCCGCGGATCATCGGCGTGACCTCGCTTTCGAACAGCTTTGCCTCCGCCCGCCAAATCCTTCAGATCGCCAAAGCGGCCCGGCCGGAGATCCTGACGGTACTGGGAGGGATCCATGCCACGGTGCTCTCTGACAGCCTTTTGCTTAATGATCCCGACATTGACGTGATCGTCCGCGGGGAAGGAGAGATGACCTTTGCCGAACTGGTGGGGAACCATTTCGCCGGCAGGTCATTTGACGGGATACCGGGAATCAGCTTCCGGAAAGGGAATCAGATTGTGCACCAGGCGGATCGGCCCTTATGCAGAGATCTGGACGACTTGCCCCTGCCTGCCCATCACCTCGTTGAAAACAGCAGCTACCGCACCCGGAGCATCTCTTCGAGCCGGGGCTGCGCCCATAGCTGCACCTTCTGTTCCATCCAGGCGCTATACCACCGGGTCGTACGCACACGGAGCGTCCCAGGCATGATGGCAGAGATCGAAGGCTTGCTCCATTACGGCGCCCGGCGCATCATGTTCACCGATGACAATTTTACCTTCGATTTCGACAGAGTCCGTGATCTCTGCGGGGAAATCATCCGGCGGGGCTACCACCGGCTCGTGGCCTTTTATGCCCAGGGGAGGATGCATGACCTCTGCCGGCATCGCCTGATGGCCGGGCTCCTCAGTGCGGCCGGCTTTCAGGCCCTGTATATCGGCGCCGAATCCGGTTCAGCAGACATACTAAATTACTATCAGAAAAAAATGCTCCCCGAAGAGCTTCTTCAGGGCGTTTCCCTCTGCGTGGAGCAGAATTTGACACCGGTCGTCAACTTTATCCTCTTCGGGCCGCAGGATACGCGGGATACCCTCCGACAAACGCTCCGGCTGGCCCGGCAGCTCTTTGAAAACGGTGCTGAAATTGCGTACACAGAGGCCTTGATCCCCTATCCCGGCACGCCCATCAAGGCAACACTGGAGCAGGACGGAAAATTCCGGGAAGACGGGGACATTTATTACTTTGAATCTTACCGGGGACTTGATATGTCCTGGATCCTGCAGCTCTGTGATCTGTCGAGACAGTTGGCGATCCTGTTTCACGGTCAGGATCGGTTTTTTGAACAACAGAAAGTATACTATGAATTCGGGTATCTGGACGAGCTGTTGGATGGCCGGCTCCCGGCAGATTTGGAAAAGGCCCGGTGTCATCCGGACCAGCATCAGGAAGATGTCCTCCTGCTTTATGATCGGGCGCAGATGCTGCTCGATGGATGAGTAAATCATGGAAACCTTGACCCTGGCGGCAGTCAGCCTGACCATTGCCGTCTCATTGATGATCAGCAAGAACAAGACGCCTTTGCATCTGAGTTTTGCCTGGCTCTGTCTGACGTTGTTTGTCTATAAGGGCGCGAATGTTTTTGACGGTCTGTTCCAGCGGGATTTCCTGAAAATGGCGGAGACCCTCGCTTTGCTGACCCTGCCGCCCCTGACCATCGCCTTCACCCGCATCCTGCTCAACCAGCAGACCTTTTTATCCGGACGTCATACCCTGTTCGCTGCCGTTGTCAGCCTTGCCCTGGCCGTTGTTGCTTACGTCATGCGCCATACGGCGGCATTCTCTTTTGACGGCGCCCAAGCCTACCTTGCAGGGTTCCTGCAGGCCTACGTGGCGCTTCTGCTCATGATATGCTATCTGGCTTTACTCTCCTACCTCAAGTCCCGGGCCATGGGCGCTGAAAAGAAACGGATGCGCTATCTGGCCATTGCTTGCGCCGTCATGGCGCTCCTCATGGCGCTTGATCATGCCGCAGCCGGTACGGCTTACGGATTTTCCCTGCACAGCAACATCATCCTGGCGGCCCTGATCTACCTGATCCTGATGATTATCACACACCCGCAATTGACGGCGCTCCACGATATCATGGCCCGCGCCATGGTTGTTCTCATCATGACCTGCTTTGCGGCGATCATTTTTGTGTTTTTTACAGGGTTATTCGGAAAGGCCACCGCACCCTTCAGCCATATTCTGGTGGCGTCCTTCATTATCGTGATCTCGATTGAGCCATTCCGGCAGGTCCTGAAAAAGATCATAACCCTGATTTATCCGGATGGCCCGGATGTCTTTACCTCTCTATATGCACTCGATGAAAGACTGGAACGGGAGAAAAGTCAGATGCTTGAGGAGATGGCGCCGGTTTTGGCCCATGAAATCCGCAACCCGCTGGGCTCCATGAAAGGTGCCGCCCAGTATCTGCGCTCCGAAGAGAAGAATGAGGAGCATCAGAAACTTTTGGATGTGATCATCGAAGAGGTCGATCGCCTGAACAGCGTGGTCTCACAGTTTCTAAACTACGCAAAACCTTATCACCTGCACCGAAAAGTTCAACTGCTTAACCCGCTGGTTGAAAAGGCGATCTCGATCCTCCGGGCCAGCCCTCTTCCTGAAAATATGGCGATCGAACAGGAACTCCGGCCGGATTTGCCACCTGTCCATATTGACGCGGAACAGTTGATCCAGGTGATCCTGAACATCGCCTACAATGCGATCGAAGCGATGCCAGAGGGCGGGACGCTGACTTTCCGGACATCCAAAATTGCCGGTGACGCCGGCGCCGCAGTCGGCCTTTCCATCCGCGATACGGGAAAGGGCGTCAAGCGGGAAGACATCAAAAATATCTTCAAGCCTTTTTTTACAACGAAAGAAAGAGGCGTGGGGCTGGGCCTGGCCATCTGCCAGCGGATTATCAGGAGTCATGGCGGACGGTTGCGGTTGAAATCCATCCCCGGGCAGGGGACCATTTTCTATATCCGGCTCGACGTTGCACAGGAGTAGGGAGTGGGTCTAAGAGAGGGTCTTGCAGGAAAACGCGTTTTTCGTTATTATTTGCGAGGAAGTGTGATAAAGCGATTTTTCTCTCCCGGCGGGAGGGGATGAAGGGTAGTGGGACCTTGTTGAATAAAATTCTGATTGTTGACGACGAACTGAATATGCGGCTGGTTTTGCAGGCCCTGCTGAAAAAAGAGGGTTACGAGGTCGC
>JAPLJM010000215.1 GCA_026388595.1 Deltaproteobacteria bacterium | reverse complement strand
GATTACAGGTCGTGTAGAGATCACGATGCTGGACAGATGGCGTCGTTTCGACGATCGGCAGAGGCATCTGCAGACCGATGACGATGACCGACCGGGCGGGGGGCCAGATGGATGCCGGCCGATAGGCGTCGCTGACACGGCTATCCTGCACCCATTGTTCCGGGGAAGCAAAACCGATGAGATCGACGCCCCGGTCCTGCAGATAATCGGTGATGTCATTTTTCAGGTTTGTGTTCATGGTATGAATTCAAAGGTCATTTCATCAGGTCATCGAATAGCATAATATTTGTAATGCGTCTATTTCCAATTCGCGTTCGGATCCGGCGGAGGGAAATCATGTTTCATTTTATGATAAAATCTGATAGATTACCAGAACTTCCAGAAGGGATTGTCTTTTGTGCTGAATGATCTGATGACCATAAAGCTGATATTGCTGGCATTTCTGCTTTTGCTCTCCGGTTTTTTTTCCAGCTCCGAGGCGGCTTTTTTTTCCCTGACCCCGCTGCACCTTCACAAAATGAAGGAAGAGCACGTTCCTTTCCTTGCTTATGTCCAGCAGCTCCTTAAATATCCGCGACGGCTTCTGATCACCATTCTCGTGTGCAATGAAACAGTAAATATCAGTATTTCCGCTCTGGCGGCCTCCCTTTTCATCTACTTCTTCGGGAGTCAAGGCCAGTGGATGACCATTGTCATTATGACGCCGATTCTCCTTATCTTCGGTGAAGCGCTTCCCAAGACCTTTGCGGTGACCCATCCCATGCGTTCCTCCGCCCTTCTGTCTCCCCTGCTGATGCTTTCATCCCGGCTGGTGCAACCTGTGGTATGGGTGCTGGAAAGGGTCTCCGGCGTTATTGTCAGCTGGCTTTCCCGCAGTGTCACCGGCCTCCGGCCCGGCCTCATGGAAGATGAATTCAGGATGTTAATCGACGCCGGTGAAAAGGAAGGCGCCTTGGAATCGGCTCAGCGGGACCTGATTCACAATGTTTTTGACCTCGGTGACACGACAGTCGCCGAGGTCATGATTCCCCGGGTGGATATGTTTTGTCTGCCTCTTTCCATGAAGATCGCCGACATCGAACGGGAGATCATCAAGGCCCGTCATGACCGGATTCCCATCTACGGGTCAGATCGGGATAACATTCTGGGCATCCTCTTTGCGCGGGACCTGCTGGAGGGGATCACGGGCGCGCAGGCAACCGTTTCCATTGAAAAATTACTGAGAAAACCCTTTTTTGTGCCCGAGGCAAAAACGGCAATCAAGATGCTGCGGGATTTCCAGGCCATGCGGATCCAGATGGCCATTGTGGTGGATGAATATGGCGGTGTTTCAGGCCTGGTAACGCTGGAAGACATCCTCAATGATCTTTACGAGGATATTTATGACCCGCATGGCGCCAGGGATCAGCTCTGGCAGCGGGTGGATGACCTTACGATCCTGGCATCGGGCAAGATGTCCATGGAGAGTCTGCAGGACCTTCTTTCTCTGCCGATGCCGGAAGAAGACTTTGATACGGTCGGGGGGTTCGTCTTTCATCTGTTCGGGAAATTGCCCGTCCGCGGCGAGAGCATCCGCTATGACCGTTATGTTTTTCGGGTCGTGAAAATGGGGAAGGCCCGGATTCTAAAAGTGAGAATTGAACAGGAGGCGGATGATGCAGACGATCATGAATAATCTGCCCGCGCTTTTTTTGATCCTCGTGTGCCTGTGCCTCGAAGGTCTGTTTTCCGGGGGGGAGCTGGCGCTGGTGGCGTCCAACATGAATAAAATGCGCCGAAGGGTTCGCGAGGGGTCCCGGATGGCGGCCTTTTCTCTGAAGCTGCTGGAAAAACCACACTGGTTTCTGGCGACCACGTTGACGGGGACCAGTCTTTGCGTGGTTACGAGCACCACCGTTGCCACGGGTCTGTTCATCGATCTTTACGGGGCCGCCCAGGGGGCCATGGTCTCCATCCTGGTCATGATCCCCTTGTTACTGATCCTGGGGGAAATTGTTCCAAAAAGTATTTTCCAGCAACATGCCGAAGATATTGCAGAGAAGCTGTCTCTTTTTATCTGGCTTGCATCCTGGCTTTTATTTCCGGTGGTTTTTATCATTTCCAGGATTACGCGCGGAACAATCCGTCTTGCCAGGGGAGAACGGGACCTGTCGGTGTCTACCTATATCACCCGGAGCGGCCTGAAGCACATTCTGAGACGGCCCGGAGAGGATAGCGACATTCTCGGGGCCGAGAGGGATATGGCGACAAGGATCCTTGATTTTTCCGAGGTGACCGTCGGTCAGATGATGGTTCCCCTTTCGGTCATGACCGTCCTGCCGGTAACGGCTACTATTCGGGAAGCGGCTTACCTGCTGGCGGAGAAGAAATATCTCCGCGTTCCCGTTTACCGGGATCATATCTTGAATATTATCGGCATCCTTCATTATTTTGACCTACTTGCCGCGACCCGGGGCATGTCGGACCCTCCCGTTCAGGACAGCGACACCATTGAGCGTCTTTTACGGCCGACCCAGTTTTATGTTCCTGAATCCAAACCGGCCAAGGACCTGCTGGTGGAACTGCGTGCAATGCATGAAAGGATGGCGGTGGTTGTAGATGAATACGGGGGCGCAGTGGGCATTGTCACGGTCGAAGATATTCTCGAAGAGATCGTGGGCGAAATCCATGATGAATACGGGATGGGCGCCAAATCATATAAGCGGATTGCCCCGGGGATGTACCTGTTCCAGGCGCAAACCAGTATCGAACAAATGAGGTCGATGATTTCCCTGGACATCCCGGAGGGCAGCTATGCTACCCTGGGTGGATTTCTGCTACATAAAATGGGTAAAATTCCAAAGCGCAAGGAAATTTTCAGACAGGGCCAGATCCTTTTTGTGATTGAGGATGTGGATGTGAAATCCATCCGCGAAGTCATGATCATTTTTCCCGCCGATCTTGACAAAGGGGACGAAGAGGGGACAGCCTCCCGACAATAAATAAATTTTAAGGATGTTATCATGAATAACCATAGGCATTTAAGTACGATTATCCTTGCTGCCGGCAGGGGGACGCGCATGCAGTCCGATCAGGCCAAGGTGCTGCATCTGCTCAGTGGTAAACCATTGCTCGACTATTCCTTGAAGCTGTCCAGAACGATCGGTTCGGAAAGAATTGTCGTGATCGTTGGTCACCAGGCTGAACTTGTCCGCCGGGCCTTTCCGGCGCCTGACATTGTTTTTGCCGAACAGCGGCCGCAACTGGGAACCGGTCATGCCGTGCTCCAGGCCCGGGATCAATTTTCCGATTATATGGGCATAATCCTGATTCTTTGCGGAGATGTCCCCTGTCTCAAGGCCGCCACTGTTCAGTCGCTCATCGATCGTCATTGTGCGGAACAGGCGGCGGTGACGGTGATGACGACCCTCCTGGATGATCCGGGAAGCTATGGGCGCGTCATTACCGATCAGGGCGGCGATGTGCTGAAAATTGTGGAGGCGCGCGATGCGTCCGATCAGGAAAAGCAAGTAAGGGAAATCAACACGGGCATATACTGCGCCGACAGCCGCTTCCTCTTTGAGGCGGTTGTAAAAATCAAAAATGACAACAGCCAGCGGGAGTATTACCTGACGGATATCATCGAAATCGCCTGTAAGATGGGCCGCCCAGTCCGATCCTTTATCGCAGCGGACTGCCTGGAGGTCATGGGGATCAACACTCCGGAAGATCTTGAAACGGCGCGCGGCCACCTGGCCTGCGGATGAGATCCGGCCAGCCTATGAAGATCGGCACTTTATCCCTGAAAAACAAGATGATCCTGGCACCGTTGGCGGGGATTACCAACCTGCCTTTCCGTCTCATCAATCGCACCTTTGGCGTCGGGCTGACCTTCACGGAAATGATCAGTGCCAATGGCCTTATCCGGGGCATGAAAAAGACGATGCACTATCTGGAGTTCCATTCCGACGACCGCCCCCTGGGCGTCCAGATCTTTGGTTCCGACCCTGCCGTCCTTGCAGAAGCGGCGAAAATCATGACGGATCTGGGCGCGGATCTTGTGGACATCAATATGGGCTGTCCGGTCAAAAAAGTGGTGAAAACAGGCGCCGGTGCGGCTTTGATGAAAGATCCACAGCGGATTGCGGCGATCCTCAAGGCCGTCCGGAAGGGCACGTGCCTGCCACTGACGGTCAAGATGCGGGCGGGCTGGAAGCCGCAGAGCATCAACATGCTGGAAGTGGCCAAGATTGCGGAAGATGCCGGGGTTGATGCCGTGATCGTCCATCCCCGCACGGCAGATCAGGGCTTCGGCGGAACGGCCGACTGGTCGCTGATCGAACAGGTGAAGGGGCAGGTCAGTATTCCGGTTATTGGAAATGGCGATATCAAAAAGGGGGAGGATGCCGCCAGGATGATGCGGATGACTGGCTGTGATGCTGTGATGGTGGGGCGGGGCTGTCTCGGCAACCCCTGGATCTTTCATCAGATCGATGCCTGTTTGCAGGGCCGCATCGATCCCCCGCCGCCCTCGTTGGCGCAGCGGGAGCGGATGATCAGGCGTCATTTAACGCTGGAACTGGCGGCTGCGGGCGATAGGCTGGGTCTGAAGGCATTTCGCAAGCATCTCCTGTGGTACACCAAGGGCCTGAAAGGGGGATCGTCATTCAGGCAGATGATCGGCACCGTGGAAGATAAAACACTGTTGCTCGACAAACTCCATGCGTTTTTTGCATCTTTGTCTCTTGACCCCGAAGGCGGGGGTGACGTGGATCATGAATCGGATAAATAAGGCCTTGACTTTTCTGGGGTGCCTTGGCATAATCGCCCCCAACGCAGAGAGATGGGTTGTGCCCCGTCGCAAATGGACGGTCAGGATCAACTACAGGAAAGAAAAATGATTTTATGGAACTGATAAAATTTACGGAACTGGAGAGTAAACTAAAGAACCTGCTTGATGAGCATGCATCGCTGAAAAGAAGGAATTTGGAGCTGGAGACTGATTTAAAATACAAGATTGCGGAACTGGAAGAAGCAAATAATAAACAAAGGGGATTTAAAGAGGAAAGGGATTCTGTACGCACGAAAGTCGATTCGCTGCTGGAGTTGCT
>JAPLJM010000397.1 GCA_026388595.1 Deltaproteobacteria bacterium | reverse complement strand
CGTCGGCGTCGCGGTTCCCCGGGCCAGGGCGGTCCATGGGGTCTTGCTCATTCTGATCATGCTGGCCGTCTTTGTCGGAATCAACACCTATCTCTTCGCCCATTACAACATCTGGCTGAACCTGATTTATCCGGTTTTGACGATGATGACGATCTATCTGGCCATTACCGTCTACCGCTACATCACCGAAGAACGGGAAAAGAAAAAGATCCGGGGCGCCTTCCAGTATTATCTGACGGCCTCCGTCATCAACGAAATGCTCAAGGACCCGACCAAGCTGAAGCTGGGCGGCGACAAGAAGGCGCTGTCGGTTCTCTTCTCGGATATTCGCGGATTTACCACGGTCTCGGAAACCCTGACACCGGAAGAGCTGGTCCATCTGCTCAATGAATATTTGACGGCCATGACGGATATCGTCTTTAAATATGACGGCCTTCTGGACAAATATATGGGCGACGCCATCATGGCGGTTTACGGCGCTCCTCTGGATCAGCCCGATCATGCCGTCCGCGCCTGCCGGACCGCCCTGGACATGCTGGAAGAGTTAAAAAAACTCCAGAAGAAATGGTCCGATGAAGGCCGTCCGGTCCTTCATATCGGCGTCGGGGTCAACAGCGGCGACATGGTGGTGGGAAACATGGGTTCCCAGATGCGCTTCGACTATACCGTCATGGGCGACAGCGTGAACCTCGGTTCCCGGCTCGAAGGCATCAACAAGGAATACGGGACGAACATTGTGATCAGTGAATATACCTATGCCGCCGTCAAAGACATCCTGCTCTGCCGGGAGCTGGATTCGGTCCGGGTCAAGGGGAAGAAGCTGCCCGTCAAGATCTATGAACTGATCGGCGAAAAGAAAGATGCTGCACCGCATGAGGCCTTCCTGCGGCGCTTTGAAGCAGGCCTGGAAAAATATAAGCAGGCCCGGTGGGATGAGGCCATCGCCGCATTCAGGCACCGCCGTCCGAGCTTTATATCAGGCGCTGTGAGGACCTGAATGAAAGTCCGCCCCCCGAGCCCTGGGATGGCGTCTTTACGATGACAAAGAAATGACGGCTTCGTAAAAAGTCCGGATGCTGCGTTGCGCTGCATCCTTCGTCATTGCAGCGTACGCACGGGTACGCCTCATTCCTCAGGATTTGCGCGCCTTGCCTGCGGAACTCTTTACGAGGCCGTCCGAGATTAGATAGTTTTTCTACTTTTTACGAGTTACTCAAGAAATAACCGGGAGGTTGATGTTGGCAGAAGAGCATCGCTACAGAAGCTGGGTGGAAGTCGATCTGGACCACTTCACGCACAACTGGGATGAAATGAAGCGTCTGGTGGGCCCCGATTGCCGGATCATGCAGGTCGTGAAGGCCGACGCCTATGGCCATGGCGCTTTGGAAATTGCTCACGTGGCGCTGAAAAACGGTGCGGCCTGCCTCGGTGTCGCCAATGCCGATGAAGGCGTGCAGCTTCGCGTTAGCGGCATCGATGCGCCCGTTATTATCCTGAGCCCCTCCCCGGATTCCGAAATCAATCCGATCATTAAATACAACCTCATCCCCTCCGTCTCCGATATCGGCTTCGCCCGGGAACTGCAGCGGCGCTTCAAAAAAATCGCGATGCGGGCGCCCATCCACATCGAGGTGGATACCGGCATGGGGCGCGGCGGCACCATCCATTACGAAGCTTTCGACATGATCAAGCAGATCCTTGCCTTTCCCAACATCATCATCG
>JAPLJM010000135.1 GCA_026388595.1 Deltaproteobacteria bacterium | reverse complement strand
CGGGTGCGGTCATTGATGGCTGCCTCCAGCTCTGACGGCTGGATCTTGAAGCCTTCCGAGGCTTTTGTCTTCAGGATCACCGCCTTTGCACCGGTCAGCGCCACGATGTCCGGATAGGAGACCCAGTAGGGGGAAGGAATGACGACTTCATCGCCTTCCTCGAAGAGGACCTGGGCCAGATTATAAAGGGTATGTTTGGCGCCGCAGGATACGCAAATCTGTGCACGGGTGTAGCTCAGATGATTATCCCGCTGCAGTTTGGTGATGATGGCGTCCTTCAGTTCATCGATGCCGCCGACGGGTGTGTATTTGGTGAAGCCTTCGTCGATGGCCCGGATGGCCGCCTTCTTCACATTGTCCGGCGTATCGAAGTCTGGCTCCCCCGCGCCGAATCCGATGATATCCCGGCCCTCCGCCCGCAGGGCATTGGCCTTCATGGTGATGGCGAGAGTCGGCGATGGCTTGATGCTGTTGATGCGTGCTGTCAGTTTCATAATCCTCTTTATTCCTTTACCTTTGCAAACATTTGTTCAAGTCTTTCATTAACAATATCAGGCACCAGCCCCTTGACGGAACCACCCAGGCCGGCCGCTTCTTTAATCAGATTGGAGCTTGTATAGAACCACTGATAGCCCGTCATTAGAAAGACGGTCTCGATATCACGGTTGAGGCGTCTGTTGATCAAGGCCATCTGAAACTCATATTCAAAATCCGAAACAGCGCGGAGGCCTCTGAGGATTACATTTGCGCCTTTGCTTCTGACATAATCCACCAGCAGACCGGAGGAACAATCCACACGGATATTGTTTCCTGCCAGACAGGCCCGCACCAAATCCATTCTTTCCTCAACCGAGAAGAGCGACGACTTGTTCGGGTTGTAAGCCACGAGGATGATCAACTCATCAAACATCCGGAGACCACGTGTAATAATGTCTATATGTCCATTGGTAATGGGATCAAAAGAACCGGGATAAACAGCAATTTTCTTCACGATAACCATCCTGTTAAAGTATTTTTTAAACGTCATCGCCAACCCTGGTCTGGGATTGGCGGCGCTTGTAAAATTTACGGTTTGATCGATCACATCCTGAAAAACGACAGAATCGTATCACCGTACTGCCTCTGATCGATGAGAACGAACTGACCGGATTCATTGTCTTTTATCGCTTCTCGAATTGAATGTTGAATGGCCAGCAGGCCGTTGTTTGCCAACAGCGCTCCACTCCCCAGATGTTTCAGGGTCTGACTCACGAGCCCCCGCTCGTAAGGTGGATCGGCAAAGAGAATATCAAAAACATAGGACCGTTCCTTTAATTTTGGGATCGCGTGGATAAAATCGGATGAAAGGATTTCGCTTCTGCCGGTAAAGCCGCATGCCGCTATGTTTCTGGTCATGGCATCAACCATAACCTGATTATTTTCAATGAACATTGCCCCGATCGCTCCCCGGCTCAGGGCCTCCAATCCCATGTTGCCCGTCCCGGCAAAGAGATCGAGAAAGGATTTTCCATTCGGGGGCTGGATGATGTTGAAAAAAGCCGCTTTGATCCGCTCGGCGGTCGGCCGGACAGAAGCGCCCCTGGGAACACAGAGCTTTCTACCCTTGGCTTCTCCGCCGATAATTCTCATTACAAATAGTCTCTGATGAGAATCTCCGCAATCTGCACGGCGTTGAGTGCGGCGCCCTTCCTGAGGTTGTCTGAAACGACCCACATATTGATCCCATTGGCGATGGATTCGTCTTCCCTGATCCGTCCTACGTAAGTATCATCCTTACCGGCCGCGTGGATGGCCAGCGGATAGAGCTTCTGTGAGGGGTCGTCTACAACCTTGACACCAGGTGCTTTTGACAACAGGTCCCTGACTTCCGCGGAGGTGATCTTCTTTTCCGTTTCGATATTGACTGATTCGGAGTGGGCATAGAAGACAGGCACCCGGACCGTTGTTGCTGTTACAGCAATGCTTGGATCACTCATGATCTTTTTGGTCTCATTGATCATCTTCATCTCTTCTTTGGTATAACCATTGTCGATGAAAACATCGATCTGCGGCAGGCAGTTAAAGGCGATTTGATGGGGATAAACCTTCACCACCGGTTCCTGGCAGGCAAGAAGGGCCCGGGTCTGGGCTTCCAGTTCGTCGATGGCCTTCTTCCCGGTCCCGGAAACCGCCTGGTAGGTGGACACCACAACTCGCTTGATCCGGACGGCGTCATGAATGGGCTTCAGGGCCACAACCATCTGAATGGTCGAACAGTTCGGATTGGCGATGATGCCCTTGTTCTTATACTGACCGATGGCCTCGGGATTGACTTCCGGGACAACCAGGGGAATGTCGTGCACCATTCGAAAGGCGCTGGTGTTGTCTACCACGACACAGCCTGCACGGGCGGCAATGGGGGCAAATTTCTCACTGATGCTTCCACCCGCGGAAAAAAGGCCAATCTGTACGCCTTCAAAGGAATCTTCATTCAGGACTTCCACCGGGATGGATTTACCTTTGTATTCCAGAGACTTGCCAAGAGAGCGTTCTGAAGCAAGCAGTTTCAGTTGTGACACGGGAAAGTTTCTCTCCTCCAGAATCCTGATTATTTCATTACCCACCGCGCCAGTGGCACCCACGACCGCTACATTGAATGTTCTCATATAATCTAACTCCATATATTTATTAGTACTTTACATTAAAATGGTGCATTGCGGATCTCCCCGAACGCACCGATTTCTTGGTCGCACCCCACCTATTTCTTTATCAGTCCCGCTTCTTCCTGGTGATGAACCGGCTTTTCATGATCCAATTGTTTTTTCCGGTTTAACTTGTACATCAGCCATACCGGCCCGGAAAGGGCATAACCAAAGCAGAACGTGAAGATCATAATTTGTGGTTCCGCAACCACAATGACCAGGATCACGATGATCAGAACAAAGGACATGAAAGGTTTTCTGGCGAAAAAGTTAAGATCCTTGAAACTGTAATATTTGACACTGCTGACCATGAGCAGGGCGATGATAACCGTCCCGAAGAGAACGGAAAGATGGTGGAACTGTCCCTCTCCGCCCAGTTTAAAATAAAGCAGCACCGCTGTCGCGACCACAGAGGCGCCTGCCGGGATGGCGAGACCGTTGAACACCTTGCTGTCAACGACGCCGACCTGAACATTAAAGCGGGCCAGTCGCAACGCACCGCAGGTCACAAAGAGAAACGCCGTCAGCCAGCCCCATTTTCCGAAGGACATCAACGCCCAATGATAAGACAAAATAGCCGGAGCCACACCGAAGGCAACCAGATCGGCCAGCGAATCGTATTCAGCACCGAATTTGCTCGTGGTTCGCGTCATCCGGGCAATCCGTCCGTCCAGGCCGTCAAAGACAAGGGCAATCAGAATCGTCCAGGCCGCAATTTCATACATTCCCTTAATGGATGCGATGATAGAATAAAAACCGGAAAACAGGCTCGCCGTTGTAAAGAGGTTGGGCAATACGTATATCCCCTTCTTCATCTGATCTTTGCGAAACCGGTATCTCTTCATGACAGACCTCCAATGGGTGTCTCCCCTGCCCGAACCTTGTCGCCCAGTTTCACCAGAACGGTGGTATCGGCAGGCAGCAGGACATCTACACGCGAGCCGAAGCGGATCAGTCCGAATCGCTCACCTTTATTGACCATCATCCCCTCACTTGCCCAGCACACAATCCGTCTCGCCACCAATCCGGCAATCTGTATTAATCCGATCGCCCGCCCATCCGCCATGCGGATGAGAAGACCGTTGCGCTCGTTGTCTGATGAGGCCTTGTCTAAATTCGCCGTCAGAAATTTTCCTTCATAATAGCGAATGGTTTCAATACGTCCGGCGTAAGGGATCCGATTTACATGGACACTGAATACATTCATGAAGATGCAGATTTTCCTGAACGGTCCCATGGCAAGCTCATGATCCTCAATATCTTCGATCTTGATCACTTTGCCGTCAGCAGGCGAAATGACA
>JAPLJM010000122.1 GCA_026388595.1 Deltaproteobacteria bacterium | reverse complement strand
ATCATTCGGGCATTGCAGCATCTCTATGATTGTAATTTACTGCTGCTGATTATTAATGTCAAGGAGTGTATCGAATATAAAGATTTGAGGCAACTCGGTGGTAAAAATCCCGTTGACACACAATATCGTTCGACCTATACTCACGGCGAGAAAAGGCAATGCCTTATCAATGAAACGTCTGGTAGGATATCTAAGAGGGGATGGACCTAAAAATCAGGTAAATGAGCAAATAAATTATCAGTAAATAAGGAGATTAAATCTTATGAAGCATCGTCAACAGAAAGCGGTATTAATCTTATCCTTAGCGATCCTGCTCACATCTTTCGGTTTTGCCTTTGGTGACATGGTGATTTTATTAAAAGACGGTCGTACGATAAACGTTCCTGTGAGTAAGGAGGATATCGTAAGTCTCTCCTTCGACCAGGCCTCACAACCGTCAGGTGACATAACATGGGATTTTGAATCAGGGGATATGAGAGGCTGGACCAAGACGGGCAGTGCGTTCGATAGTCAGCCGACCTATGGTGACAACCCGACAGCCAGGCATCGTGGACAACCCTCAAACCACCAGGGCACTTACTGGGTAGGCGGTTACGAGAATCGTCACCGTTCTTCTGATCCGCCGGGGCGTGTTCAAGGAGACGGGCCCCAGGGAACCCTCACTTCGAAACCATTTACCATCACGACTCCCGTTATCAACTTTCTCATTGGTGGCGGGTGCGATATCAACACGGAGCGTGTTGAACTGATTGTCAACAGGCAGGTTGTCCTTCGTGCTACGGGTAAATGTACCGAGACGATGGAACGGGTTTTGTGGGACGTCACTCCCTATGTCGGTCAGACAGCACAGATCAGGCTTATTGATGCGTCAGGCGGCGGCTGGGGACATATCAACTTTGATGATGTAAAGTTCGAATAAGGCCTGAGCTGACACCAGGATCAATATCGTCGGACTGTTGCTGAAGGAAGGTCGGAGGGTCATGAAAAAAGACCTGCAGGATCTGGCACAGCGGACCAGAACAGATTATGCCATCGAAAAGATTCCTTTTTTAGCCTGCCTGAACGACAGGGAAATTGCAGAATTCAAAGGGCTGATTGTTGAAAAACAAGTCATGAAAAATCAGCTCATTCTCCATGAGGAGGACACATCCAATTATCTTTATTTCATCTTCTCGGGAAAGGTGAAAATCATTCAGTTGAGCGCTGATGGAAAAGAAAAAATGCTGGCCATTCACAAAAGGGGTGATTTCTTTGGTGAAATGGCGATCTTGGACGGCGGGACGGCGCCGGCCACGGTCATCGCCCTGGAGAACACCCGGATCGGGCTGATCTCCAGGGAGGCATTTCACCTGCATCTGCTCAATAACAACAAAGTCCTCAGGGGAATCATCGCCATGCTCTGCGGCCGGCTGAGAGACGCCTGGTCCATGATGAAGGTCATGAGTTTTGCAGATGCGGAACACCGGGTCAGGGCCGTGCTGAAATACATGGCAGAGCAGTTTGGCGTTCCGGGTCCGGAAGGAACGCGGATTGATATGAAGCTCACCCACAGCGACATTGGAAACTTCGCATCTCTGACGCGGGAAACGGCCACACGCATGATCAACCGCCTGGAGAAGGCAGAGGAAATCGAAATGACCGACCGCAAATTTATTCTTCTCAAACCTGCCTTTCACAAGAATACAGATCTTTTGTGATTCAGATCACAGCATTCCCAATCCATCTGTACTAGTCTTCAAATCAAAACCGCTGTTTTTTTAACAAACAATTGAAAGGAGATTTATTATGGAGACCCTGTTGTCCGCACAGATATCCATCCCGATGTCCCAGATGATCATTGTCCTGACCCTGATCACCGTCACGATGATCTTCGGCCGCATCAGGCTGTCCCTGTTTATCGGCTACTGTGCCGTCCTCTACTGGAGTCACATCTGGGAGCTGTCGCTGTTTACTGAAGCCAGCGTCTGGAAGCTGAGCGGCCCGGCATTTTTACTGACCGGTTTCATGATCATCCTCGTACTGCTCTCCATGCTCAGCCTCATCTTCCACAAAGAATAAAAACGGCTTTCCCCCCGGTCGGACCAGAGGAAAATAAAGGGAGAACCCTCGTGAGTTTTTATCCTTGATGTTATCAGCGATACAGGCGTATGTTTATAGCGGCCGCCTGGCTCGTGACCTTCTTATGCAATTACTTAAACGGACAATGCTGTAAATTTCTTGCCCTTCATATTGATAATTTCCTTTTCTTGTGTTATCCCCCTCCCATGCTGAAAAAGCAAATTCCTATCGGTGATTTTAGGCGCCGGGCCGAGATCGGCAAGAAAGGAGAACAGAATGAAATATCGTATGAGACTTTTTTTGATTGTGGGCATGTTTGCAGTCGCCCTTGCACTGACTGGCTGCGGTGACAAACCGAAAGACGGTGCTCAGGCACCTGCACAGCCGAAGGTCAATATGCAGGAAGGTCAGTGGGAGGTTACCGTAACCAGTGAGATACCGGGCATGCCGGCCGGCATGGCAAAACCGCATACCATGACCACCTGCCTTACGCAGAAAGAACCGATTGCAAAGGTCAAGCAGGAGTCAGACTGCAAAGTGCAGGACATGAAGACGGTTGGCAACACTGTTTCCTGGGCAATGGTCTGCCCGAACGCAACAAGCAAGGGCACCATCACTTACGCCGGTACCAGCTACGACGGCCTCATAGAATCGACCATGAAGACGGAAGGCAAGGAGATGACGGTGAAGATGACCATGAAGGGCAAGTATCTTGGACCCTGCCCTGCTCCGCCGGCAGCGGCTGGACCTCAGAAATAGGATTCTTTGAACCTGAATAAAAAAGCCCCGGCTCTGACCGGGCTTTTTTATTCAGGATTCCGATTTCCGTTAATCCCTTAAACTTTTTGTGCTACCCTATCGCCGTCCCCTGTCCGAACCATTTTATTACCCGATTGTCATAAGAAGTGAGCAAAGCTCTGAATGGAATGTAATCTATGATGGTGCCGATAATTTTAGTGATCTTTCTCTTGATTGCAATTTTATTCTTGATCAGGAGAGGCGTAAATTTAAATGCGCAGGAAGTCGTATTGAACTACTTGAACGCCATCGTGAGGGGCCGGCCGGAAGAAGCCTATCATTACCTTTCCTCAAAGAATAAAGTGCGGCAAACGCTTCAAGAATTTCAGGAGCGGCTTTCTTTGGGAAACGGGTTGATCGCCAATTTGATCGCGCGTAATATCTCCTTTACTGTCGAAAAAACGGATCTCGTCGATGATACGGCAACCGTGGGTTCGGCCATAACAACACCTGACTTCAAACTGATAATGACGGACGTGCTCCAAAAAATGGCGCCTGATCGGATTCCTGAGCAAAATCTGGAGTCGTTTATCTTCATCTGCCGCAACATCAGTCATTATCTTGACAAGTATCAACAGGATACAATCCCGTTGAAGACATGCACAGAATCTTTTCATCTGATCCGTGAAAAGGATGGATGGCGGATTTGTCTTGAAGGCTCTGATTAAGTGGGGATGTCAGGCGTCTGCAGGGGCATCGATGCCTGTGATGTTGCCATCGTTGTCGATATCGATGTGATAGGCGGCCGGCACTTTCGCCAACCCCGGCATGCGGAGGATGTCGCCCGTGATGGGGATGAGGAAGCCGGCTCCCGATGCGATCTTGATTTCCCGCACGGTGACAATAAAATCTCTGGGCAGTCCCAGGAGGGCGGGGTTGTCCGAGAGGGACTGCTGGGTTTTGGCGATGCATATGGGAAGTTTGTCGAAGCCGAACTTCTTGATAAGGTCAAGGTTTCGCTTTGCCAAGGGCTGGTAGTCGATGGATACAGCGCCATAGATCTCGCTGGCAATGGTAAAGATTTTGTCTTCCACCGGCTGGTCCCACATGTAGAGCGTCCGGTAAACACCTTTCGCCCGTGCAATCAGACTCACGGTTTTCTCCGCGAGCTCCAGACCTCCCTCGCCGCCGAAACGGAAAATGTCGACCGGCGCGATATTCATTCCTTCATATTCTGCCGCTTTAATGACGGCCCGGATTTCTTCATCCGTATCGGAAGGAAAACGGTTCAACGCAATAATGCAGGGAACGTTGAACTTGTCAATGTTCTCGTAGTGCTTTCTCAGAT
>JAPLJM010000125.1 GCA_026388595.1 Deltaproteobacteria bacterium | reverse complement strand
ATCTCCCGCACGACCGGCATGGGGTTCATGGTCATCCCGGCGCCGACGCCCAGATGGATGCCATTCTTGATCAGAGCCGCCGCTTCCGCCGCCGTCATCAGCTTGTCTTTCATGAAGATGGCCTTCCTTTGCCGAACCGTTGATGGAAGGAAAGATTAATTATAAATTTCCATTGTGTCAATATAAATCCCTTGATTTGCCGCTTGCGAACCGTTTTTTACCGGCTATGTAAAGTTCCCGTTCCAGTTCTGAAATATTATTTGACAGTCCTCGGCAAAAAGTGGCAAAGCATTGACCAGGCCACGGGATGCTCCCATAAAATGTCATCATAATGCCCCCTGTGGGAGGATTCATTTTAATCGGAGAGGTGCGTCATGGTTGTATCAGCGAAAGAAGATATTGAGAATTACTTGCGGCCCACCCGTTTTATAGACAGCGACCACCCGGCGGTGATCGCCTTTGCGAGAGCCTCCGCAGGGGCAAGCGGAGGCGAAACCGATCAGGCCATCCGAATTTTCAACGCTGTCCGCGATCAGATTAAATACGATCCCTACTGTATCGACCTGGCGGAGGACAAATTCAGGGCCAGTGTGGTCCTGGCCAAGCAATCCGGCTATTGCGTGGAAAAAGCACTGCTGCTGGCGGCCATGGCCCGCGTCATCGGCATTCCGAGCCGCCTCCGGTTCGCCGACGTCCGGAATCACCTGACAACGGAGCGACTGAAAGAGATCATGAAGACGGACCTATTCATCTACCATGGCTATACGGAGATGTTCCTGAACGGCCGCTGGGTCAAGGCCACGCCCACTTTCAACCTGTCCCTTTGCGAACGTTTCGGCGTCAAACCCCTCGATTTCGACGGCGAGCATGACGCGATCTTCCACGAATTCGACCGCAAGGGGAACCGGCATATGGAATATGTCCATGACCACGGCCCCTTTGCCGATCTGCCCTATGACACGATCATGGCCAGCTTCCGGAAACACTATCCCATGTATTTCACTCAGGATAAAACATCCATCGCCGGTGATTTTGAAGCGGAAGCCCTCAAGGAGCGAAAAAGGTTATGAGCGTTGCACTTGATCCAAAGGGGCGATGATCTTCTCTTCAGAAACTGGATCATCGTATGTTTTGCGGATCGATAATATTTCTTCCTTGATCGAGAAGAATACGTCAAAAACGTCCGGATCAAAGTGGGTCCCCCTCTTCTTATCCAGAATATCTAATGAATGTTCGACCGATAAGGCTTTTTTGTAGGGCCGCTTGGTGGTCAGGGCATCGAAAACGTCGGCGATTGCGCAGATTCTTCCCCAGACAGGAATTTCCAAGCCCTTAAATCCCTTAGGATATCCGGATCCGTCCCATTTTTCGTGATGTGACAACGCGATTTGCTCGGCCATTTGAATGACGTGAGAATCTGAGCCGGACAGGATGTTGCCGCCGATGGAGGTATGCTGCCTCATGACTTTCCACTCTTCCTCATCCAGCGATCCTGGTTTGAGCAGGATCCGGTCCGGAATGCCTATCTTGCCGACATCATGCATTGGCGCCGCATAGAGGATTGCCTCGATGTCTTGAGGTGAAAGCGACATGGCTTTAGCAATTGCAGCGGTGTAGTATCCCATCCGCTTAATGTGGCCTCCGGTTTCTTCGTCTTTGTATTCGGCTGCCTGTGCAAGGCGGATGGTGGTGTCGAGCGAGGCTTGCCTGATCTTTTCAGTTGCGTTTTTCAATTCGTCGAAAGCTTGACGGAGTTGGTGTGTCCGTTGATTGACTTCATCCTCGAGGGTTTTCTGATAATTGACCATGTAATCATTGTAAACCTTAACCTTCAACAGTGACTGAACCCTGGCGCGAAGCTCGACCTGGTCCACGGGCTTGGATAAAAAATCATCAGCTCCTGCCTCGAGGGCCTTTATCCGGTTTTCCACCTCCGCAAAGGATGAGACCACGACGATGGGAATGATCTTGGTTTTGTCCGAATGTTTTAAACGGCGGGCAACCTCGTATCCATCCATCCTGGGAAGATTGAGGTCCAGTAAAATCAGGTCCGGAGGGGATGACTCGACTTTCTCTAAACCGCTGACGCCGTCGAATGCGGCATCAACAATGTATCCGAGCCTGGTGAGGATCGCGACGAGCAGACGGTTATTCATGGGGTCGTCTTCAATCACAAGAATATGTTTGGCCTGTTCCATGTTTCTCACTTTCTACGATTTATGTCCGGATTCAGAGAAGGGGCGAGTTTTGCCGGTCACTGCTCATGGTTTGTTATTCGCGGAAATTTAAGCAGAAAGGCTGCGCCCCCCTCTGCACTCCGTGGTTCAACTGTGATCTCACCGCCATGGGCGATCACCAGGTTGCGGACGGTGGCCAATCCCAAGCCGGTTCCCGATCGCTTTTTCCCGGTGGTAAAGGCATCGAAGAGATTGGGGACCATCTCCGCTGAAATCCCCGGACCATCGTCCGCAATCCGCACCGAGACAGAGCGTTCATCGCCACGGGTCGTGATCCAGATGTTTTTGCCCTGTGAGTCATGATCTCCAGCCCAAATCGCTTCCTGTGCATTTCGAATCAGATTTTCGATCACGCGCAACATCCGGTCGTTGTCGATATTGATAAGCAGGCTGGCGCCTGATTCGTGACTTAAAATCAGTTCGATGCCCATGGATGTCAATTTTTGTTTAAGCGGTGGGCAGACCATCTCCAGATAGGCTGCCAGTTCGGTGGGCATCAGGTTCAGATCTGAGGCGCTGCCGCGGGCGAAATCGAGCACTTCAGCAATCATGCGGCTCAATCGATTGGCTTCGCTGATCACAGGTTCCAGATCCTGGGTCACCATCTCAGCGCCTTGGCCTGTCAGAATGTCCTGCCTGGCGATCTCTGCAAACCCGATGATTGCGGAAAGCGGGTTTTTCAGATCATGAACGATGATGCTGGTCATCTGCCCAATCGCAGCCAGACGGCTTTCACGTTCAGTTAAGTTCCTTTCCAGGCGCCGCGTCCGAAGTTGTGCTGCGACCCTGGCTTTCAGTTCGCGGATTTCAAAAGGCTTGGCCAGATAGTCATTGGCGCCGACCTCCAGGCCCTCCGCGACGGCCTCTCCGCCGGACTTGGCCGTGGCCAGAATCACCGGGATCTGGGATAGGGAAGGGTCCTTCCGGATCTGACGCGTGAGCTCGTAGCCATCCATCCGGGGCATCATGATGTCCGACACAATCAAGTCCGGCGTCCAGCGCCGCGCCAACTCGAGGCCTTCTACGCCGTCCTGGGCCATCTCGACCCGGTAATCGCCGGCGAGGCTGTCGGCAATAAAGATACACAGGTCTTGATTATCATCAACCACCAGCACTTTTTGTGCATCCGGCGGGGCTGCGTGCCTGATTCGCTCGGCTGTGTCCTGATAGTCACTAAACCGTGATCCCGAAGCATCGGCCAGGAGTGTCTCCTTCTGGCTTTTGGATGTATCCTCACTGGCAGCGCTGATCAAGGCGACGGTCTGTGCGTAGGATATCTGATCCACGCGCCGGCGACCGATGATTCGACGTCGCTCCAATAATTTAGAATCGGGCCGCTTTGGGATTTCTATGCGGAAGGTCGTCCCCTCTCCGAGCCTTGATCGAACCGTGGCTTTGCCCGCATGGATCTTTGCCAACTGCCTGACCATGGCCAGACCTAGGCCTGTTCCCTCCTGGCGCCTGTTCAGTGTATCATCGACCTGATGGAAGCGTTCAAAGATCTTATCGAGTTTGTCCTCCGGGATGCCGATGCCGTTATCCTCGACTTCAAGCCAGATAATTTCATCCTCTTCCGCGCCCCTTATGGTAATCCGGCCGCCGTCGGGCGTGAACTTGATCGCATTGGACAACAGATTGGCCGCCATCGTCTCGACCTTGTCCACATCCAGGATGGTGTCCGGGAGGTTGTCCAGTCCCTGCAGGACAAGGCTGATTTTTCGATTTGTCAGGTGCGGCTTCGCTGCGATCGACAGACCCTGGAGAATCTCGCCCAGGTTTCCATATTCGTAATTGCACTCGAGCCTGCCGGCATCGATTTTGGCAAAATCGAGCAAGGCATTGACATGTCGCAGCAGGCGGCGTGCATTGGCCTCCATCGCCTCAAGCAGGGGGCGCAGTTCCTGGTATTGCTTTCCCTGAAGAATCGTCTCCAGAGGACCGAGGATCAGCGTCAGCGGGGTTCGGAGCTCATGGCTGACGTTGGAGAAGAACCGCATTTTGGCATTGTCCAGCTCTTTGAGGTCCTCGTTGGCCTTTTCGATCTGAGTTCTCAATAGAAGGTCCCGGCGCCGCATTTTTTCCTTATTGTAGTTTGCCGCTGCGGAAAGGACAACAGCGCCACTCAAAAAGAAGAACGGGGAAACAGCAACGGCAAGGTTCATCGATTCAGGCGGGCCAAAAAGCAAGTTAACAGCGAAGTAACTGATCACTGTCAGCAACCCGTTGAGGATCGTCACGGCTGCAGTCCAAGGGACGAACAGACCGGTCATGAAAAGGACGAACACGATCCCGACATAATAGTTGCTGGCAAATCCGCCGAGAAAGACGGACATGATGGCGATCGCCAGGCTTGAAATGTAAGCCGCCCAAACCGAGAGAGGGGCGGCTATCCTGGGTCCGTGCCTTGAAGACAACAGGGCGATGCCTACAAGGTGGTTGAGCACCACAAACAGCCGCAGCCCCAGGAAAGCAACGCGGTGCTCCGTCACTAGAACAAAATCGAGACCATAAAAGCTCAAGTAGATGAAAGAGCCGACGGCAAGGACATACCACAGACGTGACGACAGCAGTTCGCGTCCCTCGTTCTTCAAACGTTCCTTAAAAATAGGCGTCTGTTCAATCTTGTTAATCTCTATGTCTCCCATTTTCCCTTTTCTGCGCAAACGATCGAAGCTGTATTCGGGTTACCCAAGGATTCCCTGATCTGTATGTTGGTGAAACCGGCCTCATCCATCAATGTTTTCAGTTCATGGGTATTAAAAAATCTGAATCTGCCGTTGTCTTCGAGTTCCATCAGGGTAGCGGTGAAGGAGGCAAATTCCCTGAGGCTGACCAGCAGCCGCCCTTTTTCCTCATCGGTCAAATCGGTCCGCCTGGTGATCTGTTCTGCTTCCTCAATGTAGGACTTGGAGGAATCAAAGTTCGGCCTTAGGCTGGAAAGCACAATTTTGCCGCCTGGAGCGAGTGCCCTGTAGAACTCCCTTAGTACAGAGATGGGATCGTAAAGGTAGGGAAGCACCAGCGAAGCGCCCAATCTGTCGAAGGCATTCGAGGGCAGATCCACAGTACAACCCCTTGTCGCATTGCCGAAGGCAATATGATTCAAGGCGAGGCCGTTTGCGGTCTTTGCCTCAGTCCAGCCCGGCTTGAGGTCTCCGGGTTTCAGCCTGTCCTTCAAAAATCTACTTGCCCTGGAAATGTCGCAAACAGTCTCGGCCTCGACATCGTCCAGATCCGGGCATATTTTCATGATTTCATCAGCCGACGCGTCTCGGCCGTGAAGAATCTTGTGAAGCCTTGGTCCATAGGATTCAGCGATCTTTCGAAGCGTCGAGGTGTTTAGCCCTTCTATCCTGCCGGCGAGGGCTAAGGGACCATAGAGTTCGCCGGAGAGGAATTCTTTCAAGGGTGTGAGCCTGGCCGCTTCGAGGTCAACGACCTTGAAATCGAGATTCAGTCCCGAGTAAAGAGCGTTGGCTGAAGTTTTTATAAATTTCTCGATCTTGTCACGAGTTCGGTGTATTGCCTCGGGAACCAGATCGGAACAGGTAAGATCGATCCGATCACCGTTAATCCTGGACGACTTGAGGGCGGCGATGGAAAGGTTGCCGGTGCCACAGCCGACATCTGCCACGCACATGCCGCCCTGCAAATCGAGCAACTTTGCCTGTTCCTGGATAAACTCCACATAATCCGGATTATATAGAAGGATGTCATACCCCTCCTTCTCTGAAGAAGTGCCGAAGAGGTGGCCGCTCCAGAATTCCTCAGTATTGGCAATTTTTAGACGCTTCACGCGGCCCCATTCCGCCTCGGTTTGGCTGGCAAATTGTGCAAGATCCGGCTCCACCGCCAGCTTATTGGTCTGGAAAAGATGTTTGAAAATAACTTCCGTGATCAGCTTGAAGGATTCTATTGCTTCAGGTCCGGATTTCAGGAAGTGCCCTGCCTTGAGTTCGATGATTTCCCGGACGCCCCCTCCCGGCGCGTTCAACATCTGGCGCACCCTCTGGCGCGTAACCATGTAGTCGTAAGTACCCAGAATCCAGGTCACCGGAATGGTGATTCTCTCCATATCCTTACGGGCATCTTCGAGGAAAGCCAACCCTCTATTGATAGCATCGGGTATGTTTACATTGGGATCAACAAAACGACCAAAAGCAAGGAAGGGCTCCACATTTTTTCCTTCGAGATAATTCTGAAACAAATCAACTCCCGCCAGAAGGTTCTTTAACATGTCCTGGCCATCCGGACATCCGAAGGGCGCGATCCACAAGTCCGCTTTGGGCTCTTGACCATCGGCAAGAAGCCTGCGTGTGGGAATCGCCCCGACCGAGTAAGTTACAAGCACTCGAGATTTGGGTCGGAATCTTCTTTCGAGGTATTTCAGCGATCCATGAATATCCGATTCGTATTGTGAATACGTCAAATTAAGATAGGGGCATCCCCTCGCTTCGAGTTCCGGATCACCCTCACTTTCTCCGACCGTGTGGGTCATATCGAATCTGCAGACAACGCCATTGACGCCCGCAGCGATAAAGTTGTCGACAAGCGTTCGTGCCAGAAGACCGAAGACCTCTTTACGAACCTGAAAGGGTGGCACGATTGCGACTGCGACATCAACATACGGTGGTTCATCCTGAAGATCAAATGATGCGTCGAGAATTGAAGCGACTCGCTGACCACGGGTGTTTTTATATTGAGCGACGCAAACCTTCTCTCGGGCGGATGGTTGCTTGCCGACAATCATGCTGCGAATCTTCTGCTTTGCGATTGCGGCCAGGCGGATGAAAGACGTCGAGATCGAAGACTGGACAGACTTGCCCTCGATCTCGGAAAAAGAATCCCTGTCCTTGGAATCGTCAATGAAATTAAGACCCACTAACCAGTCATTGGAGTCATCGAAGGGTGTCAACCGCACGATGGTCGCCCCGTCATGCGTCTCCGTCTGGTTCCCGCGCTTAAATTCCACCGCGGGAAATCTCATGCCGACGGTAATGAGGCTGTCTCCATGAGCGAGCACAGAACATCCACCCTCGCTGATGTCGTACACGGGAAGCCGCATCTTTCCATCCTTAAGGTGGGGGGCAGAGACCGTCAATTCGGATGTTTCAACGGGAAAACGCCGGCTAAACCTTCTGTCGTTGTGGTACATGCGCTCCGGGAGAAGAAGCCTCGGTTGAGCCCCCGCTGCTTCGACGATCCCCTCGAAGACCGCCTGCAAGGGTCCGTCCGTCAATACGCAATAGATGATACTGGTATTTTTGGGTAATGGCCTATCCAACTCTACAAGTTCAAGCAGATCCTGATTGTATCGCAATCTCGCGGAAATAGATTGGCTTCTTTTTGTCGAAAGAGCAATGAGCACCCTGAGGTTCTTATCACTGGCCTTTTTCAGCCGGTTTTCAATGATGCGCCATTCTGAGACCGGAAGTAAGTTCCCGGTGATCAATCCTCCCATGGAACCTTGAAGCTCGACGACCGCATCCTCAAGATCAAAGAACCCGGAGTACTCTCTGATTCGATTTCGGTCCTTCGATGTCAGATCCTCGAAGAGAATACCCATGCCGTATCCGTCTATCCTGACAACCTTTCCACCAACCTTCAGCGGCCGATGGGACCCGGTGGGCAAATTCAGCGTAAAATTAAGCCTGTCTCCAATGTCGAGCGGCTTTTCCGTATTTATGTACAAACCGTCTGTACTGACGTTGGTGGCAGTGGCCGGCTCCTTCTTGACTGAGCTTTCCGAAAAGGAAACCGGTGCGATTGTCCTGCGCCTGCTGGATCGTCTGTTTTCCTCTTTACGGCCTGACCATGGTTCTAAACAATCCTCTGAATGGTTATCCTCCATCTTGTACTCCTTTCACAATATAGTGAGAGCGCGAGACTTGGGTGTAAACCCCATCCTCCGACTTTGAGTGGGTTTTTAGATCCGTTGAGAATGGGTGCGGGTAAAGCCAGGGAATGGCGTCCGCTGAGAGGTAGATATAACTCGCGAGTCAATGTGGTGCTCATTATCATGTTATGCCTGAGGTCAATGATTGATTTAGAGCAATCCGCTTTTGTGGTGCGGACTATAATGCACGCGTTTTTGTATGTCAACAAATTTTGGCAGCGCGGGAGCATCTGTCCTCATTGTAAAAGTGGGTTTAAGGCCCATCAGGACGGGTAGGGTCTGATCTGTCCCGAAATTGCGGGAAGCGTGTTGATGTATTCCCTGTAAATGACGGTGGATTGAGACGAGGCGAGGTAAAATTAAGGTTTCGGGATCGATATATTGTCGACTTCGAGGGACCCAACAACTGAGAGGTTAGGCCATTATCATCTTTATTCTTGACCTGCAACCTTATCCGCAATATAAACACCATGATCAACGCAATGCCTTGTCTTCTAATCTCCTGCTGTGAGTGGATATTCTGTTGAAAGACATGATTATTGATGGCAGTGATTGCGCCTTGAAGCATTTTTATTGTCAGGGATTAAAGCCTTGGTGACATTGACGAATCACTGAAAGGAGATCTGGTTATATGGAATCCATGAACAAGGAGGTGCTTTTTTCAAGAGAGATCATTGATCGGCGCGTCCGGGAACTGGCCGAGGAAATCTCCGGGGACTATGCCGGTGGGGAACCGATCGTCGTGGGGGTCCTCAAGGGCGCCTTTATCTTTATGGCCGACCTCATCCGATCCCTCCGGATTCCCTGCAAGGTCGATTTTATGCAGCTGGCCAGTTACGGCAGCGGAACCGTCAGCTCCGGGGAGGTTGTCATTAAAAAAGATATGGGTTTGCCCATTGCAGGCAAAGATGTGCTGATCGTGGAAGATATCGTGGATACGGGACTGACGCTGTCTTTTCTTGTGAAGGCTTTGCAGGATAGGGCGCCTCGCTCGTTGAAAGTCTGTGTCTTTCTGGATAAAAAAATGCGACGGAAGATCCCCTTTGCGGCGGATTACACCGGATTTACCATTGACGACGGTTTCGTGGTGGGTTACGGCCTGGACTTTAACGAGCAGGCGCGGTTCTTGTCGGATGTCTACATCATCAAGGCATGAAATGACAGGCCAATAAGCAGCCAGGAGAGGCAGAGCATGATCATCCAATGCAAGAAATGTTTCACGAAGTTCCGGTTTGAAGACGCCCTGTTGAAGGAAGAGGGCGTCTGGGTACGCTGTGGTCTCTGCGAGCATGAATTCTTCCAGCGCCATCCGACTGCATCACCGAACGCCCCGCCTGCCTATATCCCGCCTGTCGAGAACAAAGCCCCTGTTGACGAAGAGATTAAGGTCGAAAACAAGGCCTATCTTCCGGAAGAGCGGCTTGATGTCGGTGTTGAGAGCAAGGCAAAGATCGCTGAAGCAAAAGTGGATGATTGGAAAAGCCCCGTGGAAACAAAGCCGAGTGGTTTATCCAGGGGTTTGAAAATAGGTGCTATTTTGCTGACAGCGATTCTTTTAGTCGCTGTGATGGTGTTCATTCTATTTCCGGATGTTATGCAGCAGGTGACGAAAGAATGGTCGATTTCCTGGTCGGGAAGCAAGGCAGGGCAGCCCCAGCGTCCTTCCATTCCCGGCGGTATCGAGATCACGGCGGTGGAACAGCATTATGTCAGGAATCTCTTTGTCGGCAACCTGCGGGTTATTGAAGGGATGGCCGTTAATCAGTCCGGCCTCTCGCTCACCCGCCTTGAGATGAGAGCGGAATTGACCGACGGCATGAACAATGTGCTGGGTGAAAGGCGCACCTATGCAGGCAATGTGATATCCGATACGGAACTGACCACATTGACCGAGGAGGAAATAAACCGGAGAATGACCAATCCCCAGGGTTATTCAGGCGTTAATGACCGGATCCTGCCCGGCGGCCAGATTCCCTTTATGATCATTTGGGCCTTTGAGCCGCCCGGCGTTGCGAAGACATTCGTATCTGTAGCCGGCACGGAACGGCTACTACAGTAAAGGGTATTCAACGATGCCATGACCGGAACACTTGTCAACAGCAGTGCTATTCTCGTCGGCAGCCTCATCGGTATAACCGCCGGGCGGCACGTCCCCGATAGACTAAAATTGATCGTCATGCAGGGACTCGGACTATCGGTGATGCTCATTGGCTTGCAGATGGCCCTCACCGGCAAGGAAATCATCGTGACCGTGGGTTGTCTGCTCATCGGGGGGATAACCGGTGAACTCATCAACATTGAAAAAAGACTGGAATTGATGGGTGAACATATCAAGCGGCGATTCCGGTCCGACTCCGCCACTTTTGTTCAGGGCTTCGTTTCCTCTTCCCTCCTTTACCTGACCGGCGCCATGATGATCATCGGTTCCATCCAGGATGGGACCACGGGCGATCCCCATACGCTATACATAAAGGCAATGCTTGACGGGGTGGCATCCGTGGCCCTGGCATCATCCATGGGGATCGGCGTTGCCTTTTCGGCGCTCTCGGTATTGATCGTCCAGGGTGGGATCACCCTCCTGGCTGCGCATCTCCTCTTTTTAAAGAACCCCGCCGTGCTCGATGCGATTACGGCAACGGGCGGCGTTTTAATTCTTGCCATCGGCATTAACCTGCTTGATTTGAAACAGATTCGTGTGGGAAATCTGCTCCCGGCCATTTTTTTTGCGATCATCTGGGCGGTATTAAAGTAACTTCTGGAGGTTTCATGAACGAGGATTATGATATCCTCATCTCTGACGGCGTTGTTTATGACGGTTTGGGAAATGAGGGGCAACCGCTGGATATCGCCATCAAGGGTGATAAAATTTTTAAAATCGGCGTCCGGATGGATAAATGCAAGGCAAAAACCGTCATTGAAGCGAACGGCCTGGTTGTCTCCCCCGGCTTTATTGACCCTCACAGTCATACGGATATTGAGCTGCTGGTCAATCCCAAGGCGGAGAGTAAAATCCGTCAAGGAATCACCACGGAGATTGCCGGCAACTGCGGTTTTACCATGTTTCCACTGACGGCAGGCAACCTTGAAGAAAAAAGGAAGTACGGTGAGGAAAAGTACGGCATCGATATCGATTGGCTGAACATCAATGGATTTTTCGATCGTTTGAAAGAGCGTGGGATTGCGCTGAATTACGCCACCCTGCTCGGTCATGGCAGCATCCGGAGCGCGGTTTTCGGCCATCAGGACAGGCCCCCTACGGACGGGGAAATGGAGACCATGCGGCGTCTTGTCAAGGAAAACATGGAGGCCGGGGCCATGGGATTGTCCACGGGGCTGATCTACACCCCGGGATGTTTTGCCGGGACAGAGGAGATCATCGAACTTTGCAGGGAAGTGGCGGCCTATCGGGGAATTTATGCCACGCACATGCGCAACGAGGGCGACTGTCTCATGGAGGCGGTGGAAGAGTCCATCCGAATTGCCCGGGAAGCCAATGTGAGCCTGCAGATCTCCCATCTCAAACTGGCCTATCCCCGGAACTGGTCCAAGTTGCATGCCGTCCTGTCGCGAATATCGGAAGTGAAGGCGCAGGGGATGGAGATTCTGGCGGACCGCTACCCCTACACAGCGACATCGACGCTGCTGAATACCTTTATCCCGCGTCAGATCCAGCAGGGGACGACGGCGGAATATCTGGCACGCCTGAAAGACCCTGCCCATGATCGGGAGATTCGCCATTTCGTGCAGGTGCAGGAAGAAAAAATCGGTTCGTGGGACAAAGTTTTCATTTCTTCCGTGCTGACCAAAGACAATCAGGGCCTGGTGGGGAAGAGCATCATGCAGGCAGCAATGGAAAGAGGAAAAGAACCCTATGATCTGATCCGCGATCTGCTCATCGATGAGGAAGACCAGGTCTGGATGATCAATTTTTCCCTCAGCGAGGACAACTTCAAGCGGATCATCGCCCATCCGCTTGTGGTCATCGGCTCGGATGGCTGGGCGCTTGCACCCTACGGGACGTTAGGGCGGGACAAGCCCCATCCCCGATCTTACGGGACCTTCACCCGGATGCTGGGACGCTATGTCCGCGACGAAAACCTGATGCCCCTGGGCATTGCCATCGAAAAAATGACATCGCTCACGGCCCGGAAATTCGGATTGAAAGCCAGGGGGCAGATCAAGGAGGGATTCTTCGCCGATCTCGTGGTCTTTGATCCCTGCAACATCGTTGATCTGGCCAACTGGACCGATCCCCACCAATACGGAACAGGGGTCGAATTTGTCCTGGTCAACGGCTGCATCGTCATCGGGGAAGGAGAACATACAGGCGCCCTGCCGGGCCGGGTGCTGAAGAAAATTGACCGGATCACCATTTGACAGAATGAGCTTTATAACCGGTGAAAGATGATTTGCAAAGGGCGAATCAAAGAGAAAACTAATCAAATCCTACGAGTGCTTCATGGCACTCAGCAGTGGCCAGTGCTATTTATCTTAATATCTGGATAAACCCATTGGTTTGGTACCAGGAGTGTTTTAATATGACTATGATGGATAAAAGGAAATTCCAGCGCCTTCCGCTCAACGTGAATGTCAAATGCGAGCTATTACATGCTTCTACTCGCATGGCCGAAGAAATCCGGGCTAAAAACATAAGTGCTGGAGGGATCTGTCTCGTGGTCCTTGAAAAAGTCAACATCGGTTCTCTCCTGACACTTAAATTGACTCTTCCACATGAGATTAGGTCCATTATCGTTAAAGGGAAGGTAGTTTGGGTTGAGGAATTTTCTGTTAGCCATACATCCGATGATAAAGCCTATGATTGTGGAATAGAATTTGTTGATCTTGGCCCTCAAGCTCAAGAAAATCTTAGCCACTACTTAAAGGTACCCCTTTAATGCAATAAATTCCGCCGATTGCTTGCTGATCCACTATAAAAGCCCAACTCTTTCTCATTTCTGAAATTTGAAAAAAGGAAATCTTGTCTGGCCCTTCCTGAAGGTGTTGACCGGATCGATTACCCGATTCTGCGAGACTTCAATTAACAATCAGCAGGCTCTCGATTATCATGAGGTCAAGGACTTGGTGTAACTCAGACAAGGTCCATTTCAGCCAGATTGTCAAAAAGTAAGCATCAACCGGACGAAGCTGTTTTTGATCAAGTGACATGAGCATCGCGGACGCGAAAAAGATTTTTGAGCGGCGGCGATGCCGTTGTTCAAAGTATTCGGGATAGAGAGGGCAGATGGATTTATTACATCGCAGAAAGTCGCCTTGAAGCTGCCGGGGATTCATACCGCTTTCCTTCTGGGCGCCGGTCTGGGGACGCGCCTGCGGCCTCTGACGGAGGCCTGTCCCAAACCGCTGTTGCCGGTTAAAGGCCGCCCGATCATTACCTATGCCATGGATCACCTCCTGTCGGTAGGCGTCAAGCGCTTCGTTGTCAACACCCATCACTGCGCCGATGTTTATCGGCAAAAGTTCCCGGATGCTCAATGGCGCGGGATTCCGATTACCTTCCGCCATGAACCGGTGCTGCTGGACACGGCGGGTGGTTTAAAGAATATTGAGGATCTACTGGGAGACGAACAAGCCCTCCTTGTATATAACGCTGATATCATAACGAACCTACCCCTGGTCTCCCTGCTGGAGGCGCATACCCTGCGGAGAAGGGAGGCGACGCTGGTTTTGCGCAGCAGCGGCCCGCTGCTGAATGTTGACCTGGATGAAGCGGGTGAGATTTGTGATATGCGTCACATCCTGGGACGTTCCGGTGTTAAAGGCTGTCTTTTTACGGGCATCTACATCATTGAAAAACGCTTTTTGAAACGCTTGACCGCCGGACACATCGAATCGGTGGTGCCGGCCTTTGTGCGGATGATCAGTGAAAAACCGGGATCGGTGGGGTGCGTCCTGATTGACCAAGGGGATTGGCATGACATCGGAAGTATCGAAGAATATGAAAAGATAACGGCAACCAAGGCCCCATCCGGATTAACAGGAGACCATGACCAACATTGATGATGCTGTCATCAGGCAATATGTACGTGATGTTTTAAACCGTGGTGAGGCGGCTCCCATGGAGCTCGCGCCGCTTGCGAAAGGCGGTTCCGACCGGATCTTCCGGCGCATCCGGTTCGGCAACGACCAATCCGTGATTTTCATGTTTTACAACCGCGATCGTGAAGAAAACCGGTATTATGCTGCCATTGCCGATTTTCTCCGTGAGCTAGAGATTGCTGTTCCCCGGATTTTTCACCATGATCCGGCCCGGTGCTTTGTTCTCATGGAAGACCTGGGTGATGCCGATCTATGGTCTTTCCGGTTGGTTTCCTGGAATATCCGCTGCGGTTATTATCAGAAAGTTCTCCAGATGGTGCACAGGCTTCACACCTTCCCTGTGGAAAAACTCGGACAGCGTAATTTAACCCTGATGGCGGGGTTCGGCCCTGCACTCTACCGCTGGGAGAGGGATTATTTCCGGGAAAATTTTGTCCGTGGTGTCTGCGCCATTGAGCTTGATCCTGCAGACGCGGCGGCACTGGAGGATGAGCTTGAAGCCCTGGCAACCCGGCTTGAGCAGACCGGAGGTCGCCTGATTCACCGCGATCTTCAATCCCAGAATATCCTGATTTGCAGGGGTGAGCCTGTCCTCATCGATTTTCAGGGATTGCGCAGCGGCAGTCCTTTCTACGATCTGGGGTCTCTGCTTTACGATCCCTATGTTTTTATAGAGGAGCATGAACGGCTGGAACTGCTTCGCTATTATTATGAGCTGGGAGAGAGAAGCTGCCAGTGGGAGGCCTTTCAGGAGATGTTCCGGGAAGCGGCGGTGCAGCGTCTCATGCAGGCCCTCGGCGCCTATGGTTTTTTGGGACGTCAGCCTCACCGGCAGGCGTTTCTGGCGCATATTCCAAGAGGACTGGCGCAGCTTGCCGAGGCGACATCCCAATCTCAGCATCTGCCTCTAATCAGGAATCTGGTCGACCGCTGCCGGACCGCTTTATGAAATTTTCGTATTTCCTGTTTTGATTTTCTTTTTGAAATATGGTTAATGGCTTCGTAGAAGTCCTTTCCCCCTCTGCTGCAAGAGGAGAGAGATCTTGAAAAAAGGATCATGATGGGACCTTTAATAAGTGGCTTCGCCGCCGCTCAAAAATCTTTTTCGCTTCAGAGATCTTGTTATCACGTGATGATTAAAGACAAGCATTTAACTTCAGTACTGGAAAGGCGAAAAACATTTGATTCGCTGCTTGCGAACCATTTTTCACCGGTCAGGCAAAGCTCTCTTATTAAGGAATAGCGCGAATGAACGGCATTACGGTTATTCTCCCTTACCGGGGACAGCCCTGGTTTGAGAAGGTGCAGCAGGACCTGCTAGGATCATCCCTTGTCCGAAATATTTTCGTCGTGCACGCGGGCGGGTTCAAATCGGCGCAATCGTCTTGCAAAGATTTTGAAGCCTCCTCGATCAGCCATGGTCCATTATGGAATCGCATCATCGGGCAGGTCCGGACCGGATATCTGCTGGTGATCAAGGATCACGCTGAGATTGAATGGGGACCCGGGGCGCTGGAGCGCCTGGTGGAGGCGGCGGAAATAACGAAGGCCGGGATGGCCTATGGGGACTATTATGAACTGCAAGCGGGCAATCGCCTGGAACATCCCGTCAACGATTACCAACCCGGCAGTATCCGGGATGATTTTCAGTTTGGCCCCATTCTGCTTATTTCTGTTTTCGCGGCCCGGTCTTCGCTGAAAAAATATGGGGCGATTCCGGAGCTGTTCCATGCAGGGCTGTACGATCTGCGCCTGAAATTATCGATGGATTATCCCATTTTTCATCTGCAGGAATATCTTTATACGAAAACGGCTGGCGCCGTAAGAGGCCTTTTCAGCCCTGAAAACGGGGTAGGGGAGGGACCAACGGTTTCCGAAGAAAAGCACTTTGCCTATGTTGATCACCGCCATCAGTCGGTACAGCGGGAAATGGAAGCCACTGCCACTGCGCACCTGAAGCGGATCGGCGCCTGGCTGAAGCCGGCGTTCAAAGAGGTTCCGTTGCCGGGATTGCATTTCCCCGTGGAGGCGAGTGTGATCATTCCGGTGTACAACCGTTGTCACACCATAGCCGACGCGGTGCAGAGCGCCCTGTCACAGAAGACGGATTTTACCTTTAACGTCATTGTTGTGGATAATCACTCCACGGACGGGACGACCACCGTCCTGTCCCGATTGGCGGGGAAGTTCCCGGCAGTGAAGCATCTGATCCCCGCACGGTCCGACCTTGGCATCGGCGGGTGCTGGAATGAAGGCATCTTTGCCGATTGCTGCGGGCGTTACGCCGTTCAACTCGACTCGGACGACCTTTACAGCGGTGTCCATAGCTTGCAGAAAATCGTCGATCTGTTCCGAAGCTGTCATTGCGCGCTTGTCATCGGGGCCTATACCCTGGTGAATGAACGCAATGAAGAAATCCCCCCGGGATTGATTGACCACAGGGAATGGACAGATGACAACGGCCGGAACAATGCCCTGCGGATCAATGGATTGGGGGCGCCGCGGGCTTTTCAGACGGCGATGCTGCGAAAAATTGGATTTCTGAATGTCAGTTATGGTGAAGATTATGCGATGGTGCTCCGGCTGTTGCGGGAATACCGCCTGGGGAGAATCTATGAAAGTCTCTACCTCTGCCGGCGGTGGCCGGGCAACACGGACGCCGGCCTGTCTGTGGAAAAGGCAAATCGCAATGACGCCTTCAAAGACAAAATCCGCACACTGGAGATCCTGGCGCGCCGGTCGCTGAATGGGGAAACAAAATGATAACCACAGGCAGTCGCATATTTGCATCCTTCAATGAAAAGGACGGCCAAGGGCTGCTTGCCAGCCTGTGTTCTGATCTTTTGAGCGAGCAGAAAGCCATCTGGCCAAAACTCCGCGAGGGTTATCTGGCACAGGAGACCGCCAGGATGCGGGAAATTTTCTGTCCGGGGTTTACCCTGAAGGTTCAGTGGAATCCGCAGCGTATCGTGAGCAGCGCGGCCAGCGTTGACCCAACGTCCATTCAGGCGCGCCCCTGTTTTTTATGCAGGGAAAATCTGCCGGACGTGCAGCAGGCGATTTTGTACCGGGAGGAATATATAGTGCTCTGCAATCCGGCGCCGATCTTCAGGCAGCATTATACCGTCGCACATATTCAGCACCGGCAGCAGTCGATCGAACCTGCACTTCCCGCCTTCTTGACGTTGATGCAGGATTTCTCTCCTCGTTTCATGGTATTTTATAATGGTCCCAGAAGCGGGGCGTCCGCACCGGATCATCTGCACTTTCAGGCGGCGCCTGCCGATGCAATGCCTGTGGAAGGGGATATTCATGCAGACGGAAAGCGCCGCTTGCTGAAACGTACGGAGGGCGTTGATCTATTCAAGGCTGTGGGCCTGGGGCGGGCGATCCTTGTCCTGCAAGGGGCGGAACGGGAATGTGTCGCAGCCGTCCTGCTCAAGATCATTGCGGCGATGAGAACGATCTTCCAAACCCCGGACGAGCCCATGTTGAACCTGCTCGGATCGTATCGGGAAAACCGGTGGCATATCATGATGTTCCCACGCCGGAGGCACCGTCCTTCCGTCTACGATCTCAATGGCGATGCGCAGATCCTGATCAGCCCGGGTTCGGTGGATATGGGGGGGCTTTTCATCACGCCGGTGGAGAAAGATTTCCAAGCCGTTGATGCGGCACTGGTACAGAATATATTTCAGGATGTGTCTGTCGATGAAGAGATGGTTGAACGTATTGTGGATGCGCTATAAGCCGTTTATGGGCGGTGTGTTTTTTTGCAGCGCATTTCTTCTCTGTTTTGATGTTTTTATCGGGAACTTTGCTATGTCACAAGACGCTCCCCAGCCTGAAATTATCATAGACAGCCGGATGTCCTTTGCAGAGGCCATTGCCGGAACCAAAGCGCCGGACAGCTTGGTCCGGGAACTCTGCCTCCTCAATGTGCACTATTATTCTTTTGATGGCAAGCTGCATCAGGGGCAACTGGTTGTGCATCAGTCCGTACGGCAGGAGGTGGAAGAAATCTTTGCCCTTATCCGGCAGGAACGATTCCTCGTTGCCAAGGCGATTCCCATCGTTCGATACGGCTGGTCGGACAACCTCTCAATGGTCGATAATAACACATCCTCCTTCAACTATCGGCGGGTTGCCGGCACCCAGCGCCTGTCCCGCCACGCCTCCGGCCATGCAGTAGATATCAACCCATGTCAGAATCCCGTCATTTATCGAAACGGTCAGAGATCGCCCCCGGGCGTTGTCTATCAACCCGGAACGGAAGGAACCTTGTCAGCGGACAGTGCCGTTGTCCGTGCTTTTGAAAATAGAGGCTGGCGCTGGGGCGGCCTTTTCAAGACCATGAAAGACCTCCATCATTTTCAGAAGCCCTGACCCTTGATTGCGATGCCCACCCGATGAGCGAATAGCGGCGCCTGGAGCTTATTAAACGGGCACAGGCAGCAGAATAGTTAGCTCATCCGGTTGGTGCGTACTTGCGGGAATGTTTTTCTTCAAAGTGATGAGTTGACGGGGTTTGAAAATGATGCAAGCTTTCACATCGTAACGAACACAGACCTGAAGGACGACAGTGATGAAAAAAATAATGGCCTTATTCCTTTTGGCAACCCTCTTTTTTCCGACGGCGGTGCAATCGCAAAATAAAACGGTTGTGGCCGTTATTCCGTTTGCAAATCTGATGAAAGATTCTTCCTTCGATTGGCTGTCTGGTGGGATTGCCGAAACGCTGACTGTAAAACTGTCCAACGTGGATGCCCTGGAAATGGTTGAACGCATTCGCCTGAGGGAAATCACGGATGAAATGAAGTTTGCGGCGTCGGGCCTGGTGGATGAAAAAACCGCTGCAAAAGTGGGGAAGCTGATCGGTGCTCAAGTTTTAGTTGTGGGCTCGTTTCAGAAAGCGGGCAATCGCCTTCGCATTAACGGCAGGTTTGTAGAAGCATCAACAGGTAGAATTATTAAAACCGCTGAGGCGACCGGTGTGACCGGCGAGATCTTCGAACTACAGGACAAAATCGCCTATGGTCTGATCTCGACGCTGAAAATCCGGACGACCACCGAGGAAGACAGAAAAATTACGAAAATACCGACTGAATCGTTCAAGGCATACGAATACATGAGCAGGGGCAATGATTACTATGTCAACGGAAACATGACCGAGGCCATCCGGATGTATAAGGAAGCATTGGCCATTGATCGCCATTTGGGCGGTGTGAAATACAATCTTGGTTTGGCTTATAACGTCCAAGGCAACCCTGACCGTGCGATCGAGCAGTTTGTTGATGTCCTGTCGGCAAAACCAAACGACAAATGGAGCTTGATCATGACCGGGAACGCTTACAAGATGAAGGGGGATCATCAGAATGCGATCCTTTATTATCAGAGGGTTCTGGCCGTTTTTCCCGACGATGCAACCGCCCATGGAGAACTGGGGGTGCTTTATCGGCGGCTTGGAGATCGAGAAAAGGCAAACGCTCATTTCAGCAGGATCAACTATATGTTGAAAAATTTAACACCTTCAACCCTGGAGCTTGACTTAAAAAAAGATGTCTTTTCTGTCCGTGCGTACAACACCGATGATATATCTACGGTTTCCATTAACGGCCGAGTGGCTGTCAAAACGAAATATGCGGAGGACAGCGGTTTTGTCGATGTCATGAAATTCTTGAAAAAGGGCGAAAATACCATACGGCTGACAACCGTCAATCTCCAGATCGGCGGATGGACGTACGGATATCAAATCAAAAAAAATGATTATGTCGTGTGGGAAGCCCAGGATGGCGTTTGCGGCGAATGGGGGGCGCAGAACAATGACAGCAAAACAGGCGTCGTTTTTGACAAGAAAATAATGGTCATGGCCAAGTAAAGCGACGGTATATGGATATTCCTTCTTGACGAAACCTGGCCGGGACTACCAAGCCTGATACGTTAATCCTAAGTTTTTATCCTGCCACTGGATGCCTGTCCAGAGACAGGGAAACCTGAGCCGGTTTGGCACCTTCGATTATTATTTCAAAGTCCAGGTACTCCGCCCCGATAGAATGGAAGTGTGGAATACCCGGTACGGCTACGATGAGCAAGGATATTCGGAGCAGGTATTTAGCTTACCTGTCCTGTTTTATCCCGTAACCTGCAATTTTGACAACTGTCCGCCACTAAAGAATCGTTTAAAGTGAGGGCTACAAAGATTCGTTTCTTTGTTATGAATCAAACGTGCGCGTCAACCGGATGAACCTTATTTAGCTCATCAAGGTTTTACAAAATCGACCACCCGTGCGACCATGATGCCGGTTCTGTTATCGCTTGCATCCAGATAGCGGTTGAGCGTTTCGGCCGATAGAATCACCCTGCCGGCATGGCTTGAGGCGTGCAGGAGATGAAGTTTCTGCTTCACATGGACTGCGATGCCGACGTGCACCACATCGAGGCCTTCTGTATGGGGTGTGACGGCAATCAAATCCCCATTAGCGATTTGATTGCCGATCTTGCTCACCGACGCCTTTGGGATGTAGCAACCTGCCCGTCGCTGAATCCGTCTCTCCACGGTCTGCATTTGCCGGTATACGTTACGGTCTGTCAAAGCCGGGTATTGGTCCCGATGTCCTGTCATAAAATCAATCTTTTTTGGAAATGGCTGCCCGTCAAGGGCGCCGCTGATATTTGTTACAATGCCTTTGCGCTGATTGTCGAAGAGCCAGTCGGAGAAATAATGAAGTCGGGAAGCATAACCATCCAGGCGGCCCCGGCGATAACGGATGGATGTCAAGGTTTCCTCATAGCGATCAAATGAGGCGTGGCCCGACGGGAGCAATCGTGTCAGGGCAACGATATTTTCCACCAAGGTAAAACAGTCGAACTGCCGCAAATTGATGACCAGCGCCTCCGGCCCTTCCTTTTCCAGTGTCCCTGCGGCATAGGGTGTTCCGAGAAAATACCGGCCCAGTCTGAGCATCCATTCACCGGCGGTGTTTGTCCGATCTTTTACCGCCATGAATTTCTGCGAGAGCGCATCGATGATTTTTCGATCCTGAAAATCCGCATCCATATTTTGAACGGCCAATCCTTTCCATGAGAGAACAGTTAACCGGGAACCTTTGAAAAATGGCTTCGCCGCGTCTCAAAAATCTTTTCCGCTAAGAAGACGATCAGATGTAATCATGACATCTTACGAACCGTTAACATCTTCTCTGGAAAGGCGGAAAACATTTGATTCGCCGCTTGCGAACCATTTTTCAGCGGTTATGCAAATTTCTCAACCGGTGAGCCATCCATCGATGTAAATGGTTGCTCCCTTTGGGGCAACGGCGCTGTTGATCAAATTTTTTACAATCGTAAAGCGGCCTGCACAAGTATTGACGAACGGTTCATATTATATTAGAAAAGATTTCAAATGACACGTTTTTAGTAGTGATGATGTGACAAAAAATGACCGGTATGTCGGGATTGGATATTTCCGGGAGGAGGTTGACCATGAAAATATTTAATTATTTTATTTCTCTGTTTTGTCTTGTGCTGATGATGAACACCACTGCCATGGCGGAAACGAAGGCCTATATTTATGCCTTTGACAATGATTACCCCCCTTACGCCTTCATGGAGAAGGGCAAGCCGACGGGCTTTGACATCGATGTGATGAAGGCCATTTTTAAGGACAAGGACGTAAGCATTGAATACAAACCCATGCAATGGGGCGATGTCCAGGAAGCGCTCATGCAGGGCAGGGTCCATGCGACTTCCGGTATGGCCAAGAAGGAGGAGCGCAAAAAAATCTATGACTTTTCCCAGTCGCCTCTCTGCGACCTGAAGATATCCATTTTTACGACGCCCCGATCCCACATCCGGAATCTTCAGGATCTGAAAGATAAAAAGGTAGCAACACAGAGGGGTTCACTCTATCAGAAACTGCTTGAACAGAGGGGTTTTAAACCCGATCTGTATGAAACGGAATCGGAAGCCCTGGTGGCCTTATTCCGGGAAAAGGCCGATGCCTTTGTCGGTACTGAAAAAACAGCCCTTTACAATATCCGTAAATACAACCTTAAAGGTGTATTTCCCATCAGCACGCCGCTGGAGGTCTCCTCGACCTACTTTGTCGTGAAAAAAGGCGATAATGATCTGCTGGCCAGAATTGACGAGGGCATGCAGCGGATTAAACGGGACGGGACTTTTGACCGGATTTACCGCCAGTGGTTTGTGGAGGAACTTTCTGCGGAGGAGGTCAGGAATATGCTGAGCAGGGCCAGAGAGGCGGCTTTTTATGCTTATGCTCCCTATACTAACTCTATCGTCGGCGCGGCTGTGCTCACCTCATCGGGGAAGATTTATACAGGCTGCAATATTGAAAATGCCATTGTCGGTTATACCGCAACAGCTACGAAAGTGGCGGTGTTTAAGGCCATATCGGAAGGAGAATCCCATTTTAAGGCCGTGGTGAGCATTTATCCAGGTGACCGGATTGGCGCACCGGCGCCGGATGAGCGACAGATCATTGCGGAGTTTGATCGGGGAACGCTGGTGGTTATTGACGATGGCCGGGGAAATTATCGCCATGTGATGATTTCAGAGTTATTACCCTTTTTCTTTCAATGGGACCAGTGATAAGACCCTCGTCCGGCCAGGGTCTTAGACTTATGATATGCGCCCACAAACTCAAACCCACAACCCCAGCAAGCCGCCATTCCCCTCTGTCGTGAGGGGAATGGTCGAATCCCTGCCTGCAATCAACTGAAAGACACCCGCTAAAATTTAACCTGAGGGGTCGCCTTTGCCGTCGCTGGCGCTTCAAAGAAGGCCGCTTTCTGGAAGCCGAACATGCCCGCCAGCAGATTGGCTGGAAAGCTTCTGATGGCCACATTATAGCCCTTGACGGCCTCGTTGTAGCGCATCCTTTCCACGGCTATCCGGTTTTCCGTGCCCGCCAGTTCATCCTGAAGCCTGATGAAATTCTGATTGGATTTGAGATCCGGGTATTTTTCAACGACCACCAACAGGCGGCTCAGGGCACCGGAGAGTTCATTATTGGCGTTGATCTTGTCGGGGACCGTCCCGGCGCCGCCCACTTTGGCCCTTGCATTGGTAACCTCCACGAGCACGTCCTTCTCCTGTTTGGCATAGCCCTTCACGGTCTCCACCAGATTCGGAATCAGGTCATAGCGCCGCTGCAGTTGATTTTCCACCTGTGCCCACGATCCCTTCACGGCTTCATCCATAGAGACGAAGCGGTTGTAAGTTCCCTTGAAAAACCCGTAAAAAGAGATCACGAGCAAGAGAATAACGCCGATGGTCGCAAAAAATGTAATTTTCCCTTTGGTCATACAGTACCTCCTGAGTTTTATTATTGCACTTTCAAAGGCCCTCCCGAGGAAGGCCTTTCAATCAGTTTTCAGGCGATCGACAAAACCACACAACCGGTTTACTTCCTGGAGATAGTCATGGAAAAGGGCCTGAATCTCTGCTGAGGCAAGACGGTCGCGCCCTTCCCGCACATCGGCGCATTTCATAAAGACAGAAGCGTCAATCCCGAAAACCGGCGCGGCCGCCTGGATCACTTCGCGAATGGTATCGGGGACAACCTCCTGCTTCAGGGTCAACAAGGCATTGAACAAGGCAATGAATGCAGTCAGGGAGGCTTTGATGATTTCGCGCAGGCGTTTTTCCCTGCCCTCCGATTCCAGGTAGCCTTTCCGCAAATGCAGAATTTTTGCCTTCAGCTCCCTTTCAACCTGCAGCCGCAGGTCATTTGGCTGAAAAGACAAGAGGGCCAGGATATCTTCACCAAAAACCAGCGTATAATGCCGTTTCATGTTCAGGAATTCCACCGGATAGGAATCCAGCGAGGACAAAACATAATCCCTGGTCATAAAAAGGGGAATCGCCACATGACGCTTCCGCCAGCGCGTCACCGTTTCCATGGCTTTCCCCACGTCATCAATGCCGGTATCCGTGAGAATGATCAGGAAATTGATGTCCGATTTTCCCGGGATGTAATCCCCGCGGGCGCCGCTCCCATAGAGCACGACGGATAACAATTCCTCTCCGAAAATCTTCTTGAAGTCATCGGTAATTTCCTTAAATATTTCTTCCGGTTTTATGGGTATCTTTGCCACTGCTGCACCTCTGATTCAAAAATCACCGCCGGCGCCGCCGCCGCCGCTGCTGCCGCCGCCGAAGCCGCCGAAGCCCCCCCCGCCGAAGCCGCCGAAACCGCCGTCTCCACCACCGTTTCTGCCCCCCCCACCTCCGCCGCTGAAGAGGGTCAGGAGAATCCAGGGAAGCATGTCTCTTCCCTGACGGGTGCCGAGCAGTGCTGACAGTGCGATTGCGGCGATCAGCCAGAACAGCCAATGATTGCCGCCTCGGGTCTGTCGAGGGGTTACTGTTTTAGCAGCCGAGCTCCCCGTCAAGGTAACACCGGCGTTCTTTGCAATAACCCCGGCGATGACGGTCATGCCCTCTGCCAGCCCCCGGCCGTAATCTCCCTTTTTCAGCCAGGGGATGATCGATTGGTCGCGGATCTCACCGACGAGCCCGTCGGGAAGGATGCCTTCCACCCCGTAACCCGTCTCAATCCGGATCTTTCTTTCCTTGGTCGCCAGTACGATC